>DASXWH010000064.1:0-16273 GCA_036503775.1 Ohtaekwangia sp. | reverse complement strand
ACCGGAACATGATAAGGCGGGTTCTCACCCCACCAGCCTTTCCACTCCATATCGGGCCACGCACCGCGGATCGGCCCGAACATATTACGTCCCATGATCCAGGCTCCCAGGTTTTCAAATGACCGAACAGCAAAGTCGTTATCTATCCCTTCCAATCCTTCTTCCTTGCCATACATTTTCTGAAATACACGGGTTGGAAAGAACCATTCGTGAAGCTCCTCACCGCGTTTGCCTAAGGGCTCTTCTTTGCTTTGAGACGGTCCCGCACCATAACCATCGAGAGATATGGAGAATGCGGCTACTTTTACTTTGCTCATGTTTCGTTAATGGTTATCCGTTAATGGTTAATCGATTACCGGCAGTACAAATATCAGTATAACATCCATGACATAACAGGTATGATCGCGACATCGCAGAGGTGATTTGCGTCAAATGCGACAGAAAATGAAAGAATAAAAGCAATCGGGACTTATAACGGCACACCCGCAGTACACGCCAGGCATTGATTGGCAAAGGCATCATACTCATCAAAGGCCGCACCAGGTTTACCGAATAATGTGATGATGCGGTCGATGCGTACACTCACATCGGTATCCAGCACAATAAACATTCCCGCACCCGGACGTTCTTCCAGCCTGATTACCTTTCCGGTTACATCATCTACTGTATCATCAGCCGACCAGAAGAAGATCTTCCCGGAAGTCTGCCGTGCGATCTGTTCTTCAATCACCTCGCGATATTCGTAAGCGACAGGAGTGTAGGAAGTTTCCATAAGATGTTTTTGTGTATCGTTATAACGAAAACGGAAGGTAATAAATTCAGGAGGCAGATATTTAGTGCGTGTGGGAGGAGTTATCCACCTTCATATAAACTTTGAATATTTTTAAAACTGTTAAACCATCAAAGATTTTTCGCCTCATGGCCGGCTGGGCCCCGTATATGAATATTAACGCTGAACCCTGTCCGCGCATGCCCACTGCCAGACCGAAGACAGGCTTAGGCGTAAATATTCATATACTGAAAATACGTTTGGGTGTGGTACTAAACTTAAAGTGTATTATAATTTTTAGTGTGAGAGAAGTGCTCATCGCGCGACAGACTTTGAATGTTCTAAATCATCGAACGATCAAGGATTTTTCGCCTCACTGGCCCAGTGGGCCCACGCGAAGCGCGGGAAGACTCTGCTGTGACCGATTTTGAAAAACATTCGAATATTCATTCGTGTGGTGTGATCACGGATAAATGATGAGGTAAATAAATGCCATCAGATTAACCAGAAGCACTACACCATAAACAATGTTGCTTCTTCCGCTGCTGAGAGATAACATAACGGTGAACACGGAAAGGCCAAGAAGAATAATGGAGATGATATCGAGCCCCAGGATAATGTTCATGCCGAACCAGTAACTGACAATTGCCACCACCGGAATGGTGAGGCCAATACTCGCCAGGGCTGAACCCAGCGCCAGGTTTAAACTGTTCTGAAGTTTGTTTCTTTTTGCTGCACGGATTGCTGCCGTGCCTTCAGGCAATAAAATTATAGCAGCAATGATAACACCCACCAACGATTTCGGAAGATGATGCCGTAACACAATACCCTCGATTGTAGGTGAAAGCGTCTTGGCCAGCAACACGACTATCCCCAGACTTATGAAAAGAAAAAGCAGGCTTACCATAAGTTGCCGGTTGCTGATGTCCATTTTCTTTCCGGGCTCATCCGTTGATTCAGCTAGAAAATATTCACGATGCCGGATGGTCTGCGCAAACAGAAAACAAGTATAGATCGCAAAGCAGGCGATAGAAACAAAGATCAGCTGCGATGTAGTATAGTAAGGACCTGCAATGCTTTTTGTAAACGTAGGAACAACAAGCGTGAACACCACAATTGAGATCAGGGAAACGAGCGCGATAATAACCGAGTGTTTTGAAAAGCTTTGCTCATGATGTTTCAATCCACCGATGAAAAGACAAAGCCCGACAATGCCGTTCATGATCAGCATCGTTGCCGAATAAACCGTGTCGCGTGCAAGGGCCGCTGCTTCATCACCGCCTGCAATCATAAGCGAAACAATAATGGAAACCTCAATGATGGTGATGGCTACCGCCAGGATGATCGTGCCGTAGGGTTCACCCACGCGATGGGCAATAACTTCAGAATGATGCACAGCAGCCATAACACTGAAGATCAGAAATACGGTGGCTGCAATCCGGGCGAAATTATAGTCTTCGATCAGTCCGGAAAAGAACAAGACCCATGCGAGTATGGGTATTAAGTTAGTCCATGGAACCTGTAATTTCATAGTTGACTAAAACTACAAATTTACAGGAAGCTATCCCACTGCCTTCATCGGCACTTTGATTTTGAAAATACATGGAAGCTCTTGAGCATCACAGGTACACATTCCTGGGGCCATATGAAAATGTTTATTAGAGGTGATTTTTGTGTGAGCGAAGTTATCTATCGCCAATCAAACTTCTAATATTTCTAAATGATCGAACGATCAAAGATTTTGTCGCCTCATGGCCGGCTGGGTCTTGTATATGAATATTTACGCTGAACCCTGTCCCCCGAAAAATCGGGGCAAGCTGCACATGCCAACACCAGTCCCCCGAGTGATCGGGACAGGCGAAGACAGGCTTAGGCGTAAATATTCATATACTGGAAAAACGTGCGGGTGTATTGCTACAACTTTAAACGGAGAGTAGGTGTTTTGAAATCAAAGAGGAAAATGGAAGCAAGTCCATTTTCTCTTACCATTTAAAAATTAAAGTTCTCTTTCGATTGTGGCGTCACACTCACACGTGTTTCCAGGCATCTTGCGGCAAGACCTAATTTTTATCTTTGGGCCAGCATGGGCATGTGCGGGATAAAATTCAGTCTTGAAGCAGGATGCCATGGCCCAGCCGGCCTTGAGGCGAAAGAAACTCAAAATGAAAATGTGTATTGGGCTTTGGAGAATCTTATTCAAAGACAAGCTCAACTCACACGAATGAATAGTTGAATGTTTTCAAAAATTGTACTAGAGATTTACTAACCCCAGACAAGCTTTTAATATTTCTAAATGATGTATTGTAATTTTTGATGTAGTAGAAGTTATCTATCGCCAGACAGTTTTTTGAATTCAGGGCATATCAATATGCCATTCTGCAAAATCACTGTCTTTTGCACCAGCAGGCCTTGCGCCAGGTGTGCTGGTAAGCTCACTCCATTTTATTCTTCCTTTGTTACTGTACGGAATGAGAACGACTCGGTTTTTAGATCGCTCAACACGTACTTCCATAAAACTCTGAAAGAAAGGCGAAACGTTATGATCAAACATGGCTGAAAGCCACTCGGCCGAGAACGGCCATCCGCCCAGACGTATTGTCCACCACCATGCCGGCACCTTATACCAGGCCGTATTCTTTTCGATTTTCGCGACCATCGGATCGCGTGACGGAAAATATGCGAACTCTTTTGTCGGCATGGACTCGGGGGCAGCAAGCGCGGCTCCCAGACTGAGATAAGCTCCTCCTCCGCCATTCACAAAATTATGGGTTACCGTTGTGCCCGGTCCCTCGGCTGGTTCCTGATAGTATTCCAGGTCGTGGGTATCGCCTCCCATTGTGAGCGGCACATTATACTTTCGAAGCATCGCATGTAATGAATCGAATGATGGATTGAGGCTCCCCTGATATTCACCAATAGCATAGAACGGATGACCGAGTAAAACCATAACAAATTTTCCGCGTGAAGCATCCAGTACATTTTTTATCCAGTTCAGCTGAAGGGAATCGATTTGCCTGAGCATACCCGTCTCTACACCAATGAGCACAAAATCATTTGTGCTCACCTGAAAATACGGAGCTGTCTGAAAGCCTGTAGGTACACGATATTCATTTCGCCATTCATTGGTCTGGTCGATCATCTGGTCGATCGATGAAGCTGTGGTTGTGGTGATCTTCATATCCGCTTTGACCCGGGCCATGATCGCCTTCCTGGCCGCTTCAGGTTCGTAGAACGTAGCGACAAAACCATCCAGTGCATCATACCAGTCGTGATTACCTGGAATGGCATACACCGGTTTTTGAATTCCCTGAAATGGCATCCAGAATTTTCGTTCATAATCTTTCAGTGCACCGGTGGGATAGACTACATCCGAAGAGACAACCAGAAACTTTACATCAGGCTGATTGGTGACTTGCAGTATCTGATCCTTGAGAACCAGCTGGGATGCATCGCCTTCACCAGGATCACCCACCACTACAAAAGAGAAGTCGCCCTGGTTACTGAGTTCAGCAGGTTGTACTTTAAATGCATTGGCTCCGTAATCTTCACCGACACTGGAGGTCATGGCCATTCGCCAATGATCAGCACGCGCTGCCGCCCACTTGTCCCAGATTCCGGAAGCCCAGTTTTCCGTGTCAAAATACCAGCTCATTCCCAGCATCGGCATCACGGCTGCGAGCAGGGCGCTCGGTGGTAATCCAATCTTCAGTCCGGTGCGGAAAGCTGTGGCCAGAGAATAACCTGCTTTCCGGAAGCGGATCTCTGCGCGGATTCTGCGGGTTAACCACAGCGATGCCAGGGTACTGAGACTAAAGACTCTTCTTTTTTCCTGGCCTTTCACTTCGATCCACTGCCACAGGCGATGCGAACCCCTTCTATATATATTGAGTGCTGCGAGCCGGGTCGGGGCAATGATACCATAGGTGATGATCAACGCAATGACCAGATCACCTAAGGTCGCTACCAGGGGAGAAAGAATTCCCAGGAAGCTTCTGTCCAAACCCATCCGCCCCAGGTGAATAACAAATAACAGCAGTACAAAGGTGATGATCCAACGTCTGTCGTGCGGTGCGCTCAGCGCTTCCTCTTCTTTTACTTTTTCAGCAACCTTCCGGACATAAGCGTTATCGGTGAGACCGAGCGAAGCCACTACATCTTCATCGACCTGCTTCAACAAACCGTGCTTCGCAGTAAACACTGCGACACCAACACCGAGGCACCGGATAAAAACAGCTGTCGATAAAACCCATACCAGTGTGTCCGATTTGAACACAAGCATCAACACCAGAACCAATAGGTTAGCCACAAAACCGGGAAGGGCTATCCACGTGAAATTTTTCTTTCTATAGTTGCGCACTGCACCAACGAGATAACGCACCATATCTATAGCATAGACAATGAATATAAACAGGTGAAGTGCTTCCACCCGGAACAGTACAGCATTGATCAGCAGAATACCCATGAGCAGGCTCAACGCTGCGCTTACCTGTGCCGCTTTTTTTGATCCTCGTATCGCGTGACGAAAACTATCTAC
Source organism: Ohtaekwangia sp. (assembly GCA_036503775.1). Classification (GTDB taxonomy): domain Bacteria; phylum Bacteroidota; class Bacteroidia; order Cytophagales; family Cyclobacteriaceae; genus Ohtaekwangia. Next base: position 10,970 of record DASXWH010000064.1, on the reverse strand, counting down.
AAGTTCAGCTACCCCTAGCCAGATAAGAAGATTTCCGAGGTTGGGCTCCAGGTTGTTTCCAGGCCAGACGGGAGAGATCAGCGCCAGTATAGCAAGGAACACGCAAAACGCTGTGATCAGGTAACGATAGACCGTGGATTTACGGTCTGCCTCAGTCAGGGTAGAAGTCATAAAGATGCAGGTCGGTTCAGAATTAAACTTAGCGAAAAATCAGAAATTTACTGCAGCGGAAATGAGGTTGCTTCCATGATTTGCCGAAATATCTAACCCTATCAAATTTCTGAAGAGATCAAACAGCAACTATTTTAATGCCTTGTAGTAAGCACACGTATTTTTCATTACACACTCCGCATGTTTAGGATTAGTAGGGCGACAGGTTTCGCGGCCGAGGAAAGAGATCGCCATCCCCGCTTCACCCCAGTCTTTCGGATCGAGCACCTCCATCATTTGTTTTTCGATCTTCTTCGGATCCGTGCCGCTGGCTATACCTAATCGCGGAGCTACCCGCACAACATGCAGGTCAACAATAATACCTTCTGCCTTCAACCCGGACTCACGCATGATTACGTTCGCTGATTTCCTGCCGATACCCGGAAGAGCCGTGAGATCTTCCATTGTCTTCGGAATATTCTTATCTTCTTTAATCTGAGAAGCCAGTGCCAGCAACCACTTCGCTTTATTACCGAAGTTGCGCACTTTACCAATCAAGGGGAATAGCGCACTGTCTTCCGCTTTGGACAATGCCTTCATGTCAGGAAAGGCTTTGAAAAATTCAGGTGCAATTTTATTAATGTGCGCATCAGAGTCTTGCGCAGAAAGAACCACCATCACCAGGAGCTCATACGTATTCCGGTATTCCAGCGGATGCTTCTTCCCTTTGTATTTCTTCAGCAACGGTTGGATCTCTTTTGACCAGTTCACAGCAGCCATACATTTTCGTTTTAATCAGGAATTGAAAGTAATACTTTTCGAAGTTATATCGCTGAGTCAGCCAAAGTTTAAAACACAAATGCCTGGCCTGAAAAAACCATTCCCCGAGTTCTGTTTTCGATACGAGATAGTTCATACCGTGGAAATAATGATCTATCCGGGTTTTGCATACTTCGCTTCTACGTATTTATACGGAGTAAAAAATCAAACAAAATACGGAGCGCGAATACACGGTAGTGCTGATGCCTGCCCGTAGCTGACAGCGTAGGTTTGTGTCATCAAATTAAACGGTTGGCACAATGAAAATTTCCAGGCGATTACTCCAGATAATCTTACGCAGCATCTACCTGTCGGTTCTACCGGTATTCTTCGTGGCCATTTTTAACCTGATAAAATGGCACCAGGAAAATACTATACCACCTACGGCTGTCGCAGCTTATCAGCATACAGCAGATAACGGCAGTGCTGACTTCCATCTGACAGCTTACTCTTTCCGTTCTGTATCCGGAACTTCAACAAACAGTCTGCTATCCTTTGACCCTGTACATTTTGAAAGTCCGTTTCTGAAATTGATTACCATTTGTTCCGTTTCATTCCTCTTTGCCTACATCGGCCTGCCGCTCTATAACCTCCTGGCTTTTCACCGTCCGCTGAAAGTTATCAATCGGCAATTGGAACAAGGAAAAATTGCCAGAACACATGCTCCGCTTATGCCTCCTGTCATGAGTGATTTAAATGATCAAACCTGTGCTATACTAAAGAGTCATAATATGGCAGGTCATATTATCGATGGAATTCAAAAAGGTAATTATGCAGTAGGTACTCCATCAACCCTGACGCGTGACAAATTGGGAAGTTCGCTTCTGGAATTACAGGCCCGATTAAAAACAATTTCAGAAGGCGAACAACACCTGTCGCAAATCCACACCAATGCCCAACAGCTGGAACGAATCCTCAAAGATGAGTCCGACTGGAAAACACTAACCACCAAAACCATTTCTTTTTTGTCGAAAACCGTTGAAGCCGGAGTTGGTGTGATGTACGAATGGAAATCAACCGGTTCTGAAAATTTCTTCTCGCGACTGGGTTCGTACGGATACTTTGATGATCGCCAGCAGGAAAAAATGGTTAGCGAGGATCACGGACAACTGGGGGAAATGGCTCGTGAACGTAAAACCATCCTCCTGGAAAATCTGCCTGCCAATTACCTGGTAATTCATTCGGCCTGGGCTCTGCTCCGGCTACACACATCCTGCTATCGCCCCTGTTGTTCAAGGGAGAATTATACGGAGCCATAGAATTCGGATTCTTTCGGAAACCGGAAGGCTTTGAAATGGAATGGCTGGAGCGTGCAACGGAAAGTATCGCAGCACATTTCTTCAATCATAAGATCAATGCCGATGCCAAGTCGCAGTTAGAGACCCTGGCGCAAAAGCAGGCTGCCGAACTGGTGGAAATTCACCGGCTGCAAAAACAAACCTACCAGACACTGGAACTTAAGCTGAAAGAAGTTGAGGAAGAAAAACTTAAAAACGAAGAAATACTTCAGGGCTGTGTGGATGGTGTGCTGGTTTTTGATGCCGAAGGTAAAATCGAGTTCTGCAATCAGGCCGCTGCTGATATGCTGTGTGCACCCGTGAAGCACGGGAACAAAACGTGGTTTAGTAGTATCAGATTCCGGAAGTTGATTTCAACCCATGCTATAGCTGGCTCATCAGCACATTTACATAAAATACTCTCCGTTACGCTCCGGCTGAAATTCCTATCTTCGTTCCGCACAAGGAACCCTGAACATTTTTTGAATGTCGCATACGAAGCCATCCATAGCGCATATCTTCGGAAAAACCACTACCCGGAAAAAGCTGCGGATGATTGTGTTAGCCATCCTGGCTATGATACTGATATGTTTTGTGGTTCTAACTTTTTCAATTTTTTCCACCGATGCCCATCTGGGTTTACCCCTTGCATTCAGCATCATCGGTATTATCTGCTGCCTGTTAATGGCCCTTGTTGTAGTACGCATAAAAAAGGAACGCGACTTAACCGAAAAAGTATTGCTTGAAAACCAGGAGCGTTACCGGTCTATTATCGCAGCATCAAACACAGGAGCATGGGAATATCACGCGGATACAAACTATCAATGGTGCAGCCCTGAATATTTTGAAATGCTCGGCTACGAACCGGCAAGCATCGGCAAAGACGGCATCTGGGATATTCAGCAGATCTGGATTAACCTCCTCCACCCGGATGACAAGCAGGAAGCCATTGAAAAATTCAACAATTACCTGAAAAGCGGATCCACCGGTTTGTATGAAGGGCATTTCCGGATGAAGCACAAGAATGGTGAGTGGCTCTGGATCTTATCGCGCGGACAGACCTTACGAAATGCTGACGGCTCGGCAAGCCACATTACACTCGGCACCCATATCAACCTCACAGAAAAGAAACAGCTGGAGATTGAACTGCTGCTGCACAATCAGAAGTTGCTTAAGTATGCTTTTCTCACCGCACATGAAGTGCGTGGGCCACTCGCCAGGCTTCTGGGATTGATCGAAGTTTCAAAGCTTGATGCTCATGTGGACTACCCCTGGTTTTTCGAAAAGATCAAACACGAAGCCCAAAGCATGGATGAAATACTCCATACCATAACCCGGGAGCTTAACGACATCAAAGACCGGAAACCCGAGTGATCATTTGCAGCATCTGAATCCCGATCCATTACCTTCGCACCCATGAATGTTAACTCCGGACTTCGAATCGTACCCATAGCCGTTATTACTTTTTTAATTCTATGTGCAACGGTTCATGCTCAGCATCTGACCCCCGCTCATCGTGCCGACTATCATTTCTCATGGGATGGAATATCGTCCGTATTGAAAATCGATGTCTTCTATAACACGCAAGGAAAGGACAGTACGGTCTTCATTTATGGAAATCCAAATCCCGGGGGCCTCACCCATATTTTTGAAATACTGAGCAGCGTACAGATCGATCCGGGTGATCAGCTGGAAATCAATTCACGTGAACGAAAGGTCAAAGTATTGCACCGAACATCCGGCCTGAAAAAACTGCATTACGAAATAAACGGAAAGTTATATGCCGATACAAAAAGGGCCAGACCCAATGAAGCTTTCCGTCCTACGATTGAACGCGGATTCTTTTATGCACTGGGCTTCAATCTCTTTATGAATATTGCCAATGGAAGATATTCTCAGTTGAGCCTGGTCTGGGATCACTGGCCTCAGCATATGCCTTATTTTATTTCCTGTAATCCGGAAGCCAGACCGGATGAACCCCAGATCATTGCTCATGATGATCGTAATATGGTGTTGCTGCAAATGAATGAAAACCTCATCATAAAAAAATACACAGTAAAAGACATTCCCAATTACCTGCTCACCTCAAAAAGCGACACGATCAATTCGATGCAGGAACAAATGAGACCTTTTATAAATACACTCATTCCACAGATGCGGGACGCCTGGCAGGATCACGCTTTCGATTATTATTTTATCAGCATGATACCACTATTGAATAAAGTTCCTTCCACGATGACGGGTATCGGTTTAAAAAATGGATTCAGTACCCGTTATTCCGGTCCGCTGGACATTGAAAAAACAGAAACCATTGCACACGAAGTATCACATACCTGGATCGGAGGCCGCCTGAAGTTTAAATCAGTGACCATGGAAAATGAATGGTTCAATGAAGGTGTTAACGATTATGTAGCGATCTATCACCTGGCAAAAGCAGGTATACTCGATTCAACAGCGTTCCTGAACTACGTCAACAAAGAAGTTTTCGAACCTTATTATACCAATCCACATAACACGCTTCCCGCTGACTCCATTGAAAAGTATTTTTGGACTAGCAAGGATTTCGAAAAAATACCTTACCACCGGGGATTCATTTATGCCTTCTATCTTGATAATCAGATCCGGTTATCAAGCCAGGGGAAGTATACGCTCCTGAATTTTTTACTGCACCTGTATCAACAGAACCGGAAGCGAAACATTGAGGTATTTACAAAAGTGAATTTCACTGAAGCAGCAGAACGTTTCCTGAATAAAGAACAGGTGAAATCTGAAATAGAAAATTATATGCTGAACGGAAAACTACTGGACTTTCATCATATCCAATTGACAGAGGGCTTTCAGGTGAAATATGTGAATCAGGTGCCGAAGATCAGCCTGTCGCCTGGCATGCCATTAAGCAAACTGTATTATTAAGTTTTTCCTGATCCGGATATAAACGATCTTATATTTGCATTCCAATCTAACACCATGACCGAACGCGAACTTAAAAAACTGGAATTCACGATCCGCTCTAAAATGGAGGATATCAAAAAGCAACGTGTAACCCTGAAAGACTCCGGCATTGGCGGCCTGATGAATTCACTGAAGAAAGTAGACGAGGCCCTGTATGAAAAGATCCTTCCGGAATACAAAAAGATGGTAACTGATTTTAACATCTTTAAATAGCTGAAAAATAAAAAAGACCTGGGGATATCCCAGGTCCTTCAAACCAAAGCTCAACGACAAACATCAGTTTCCGGGCTCATTCGGTTGTTATTCCGACCTGAACAAATGATGCGGGTATTACTGAGACAAGTAACAACATTGCTTGAACAGTAAAGAATGATTGATCATTAAATCCAAATTAATTCCATATTAAAGAGACCGGCCCTGTATCCACACAGGCAACTCTATTGTAAACCGTGTGGACTTTGTCGGAACAGACTCTACCGTTATCTTTCCTTTGTGCAACTCAATGATCCGGCTCACCAGTGACAACCCGATACCAAAGCCTGGTGTCTTCTTACTATTCTGGTGGCCTCGAAAGAAAGGCTGAAATATCTTATCCAGCTGATCTGCATTGATTCCGGGACCTGTGTTGGTAAAGCTCAGTGTGATCTGATCTTTTTGCCTGGAGTGGATATACACGGAAACCTGTTTGTTGTCTGAGTATTTACAACCATTATCCATAAGATTCAGTAAAGCTACCCTGATCAGTTGCTCATCTCCCGCTATCTGGAGTAACTCCGGGCCAACCTGCAAATCAAAATTAACATCAATACTATATTCCGGGAAAGCCTTCAGCAACTCTTCTTTCATTTCCCAAAGCGCATCATCAACCCGAAGTGCAGCGAAATTTTTTCCAGGCTGACCTGCACTGGTATGCGCCAGCAGTAATAACTGATGAGATACTTTATTCATCGCCTTGAGGCTTTGAAGTACCGTTCTTAAAACCTGCTGGTAATGTTCCTTTTCGCGATCCTGCAGCAGCGTTACTTCAATCTGCCCGGACATTACAGTGATGGGTGTCTTGATCTCGTGGGAAGCATTGGCAATAAAATTCTTCTGCGCGGTGAACGCATTGTGAAGTCGTGCGAGCATGCTGTTGAACGTCTGTGCCAGTTTCCCAAGTTCATCGTGTTTGTTTCCTTCATTAAGTCTCAGGCTTAAATTTTCTTCAGAGATAGTACTCACTTCACTGACGATGCGGGAAATCGGACGCAACGCTCTCCCGGCAAACAACCAACCTAGTATGGAAACAAAAAACAGGCTCACACAAAAAGTGATCATGAGAATTTTACTGAGGTTCCGTAAGGCATCATGGCCATACACGTCAATGGCTGCAGCCATCACTATAAAGCGATCCCGTTCATCGGAAAAGGTGAATCCAAGTACTTCAAACTTACCATCACGATACCGCATGTCTTTTCCGGCTTTGATCTGATTGAGCATGTCTGCACTAAACGGGATAAGGTGCGCGCCTTCCGAATTATACAGTTCTTTAAGGGAATCATTGTAGATAACGATGTATTGATTCGGAAGGCTTGCTGGATTGTTTCTTTCCATTCTTCGAAGCAACGCTGCGTCTACCTCGGAGACTTCCGTAAGCACCCTGGCTGTATTAATAGCTCTATTCTGAAGTCTTCGATAGAAATCGTGTTCGCGGTAGTTTGCTGAAAAAAAATAGATAGAAACCGAGATCGAAGTGAGCACCACGATGACCATGCTGAAAAAAGCTACCGTCAGCCGGGTCCGGATATTCATACCTCTTTGCTTAACACATAGCCAAGCCCGATACGGGTATGTAATAATTTCGGCTCAAAGTCGCGGTCAATTTTATTGCGAAGCATATTCATATATACCTCCACCACATTAGTGCCTGTTTCGAATTTAATCCGCCAAACCTCTTCTGCCAGCTCAGCACGCGACACCACCCGTTCAGGGTTTCGCAAAAAGAATTCGAGCAAAGCAAATTCTTTGGCTGATAACTTGATCATTTTATCACCCCGCATGGCAATCTTTTTCTGAATGTCGAGTTTGAGATTTTCGAATCGGAGTAAAGAACCGTATGCTGAGGTTGTTGTGCTTCTTCGTGCCAGCGCTTTCAGGCGCGCAGTCAGTTCAACAAACTCAAAAGGTTTAAGCAGGTAGTCATCAGCACCTGAATCAAAACCCGCTACCTTATCGGCCGTAGTGCCCAGTGTGGTAAGCATCAACACTGGTACATCGGGCTTTTCATTCTTAATGATCTTACAAAGGTCAAAACCATTGATAACCGGTATCACAATATCCAGCAGGACAACATCATAATCCCGGCTTAGGGCAAGACGTTCTCCGATGCTCCCATCGTAGGCTACATCTACCTGAATGGATTGTTCTTCCAGTCCCTGCTGAATGAAAGAAGCTACCTGAACCTCATCTTCTATTACCAGTACTTTCATAATCTATTGAAATAACATAATGAACAAAGAAACTACAGGTTCATCAGGTCCATCATTAAATTGTATGCATCAATCGTTGAAGGACTGTGCAATTTCAGCGGTTTTGAAATTACTCCGGATATTCCCAGCTCAGCAGCACTCTGCCTGTCGATAGGTTCCTCGAATGTAGTCAATATAAATATCTTGATATCCTTCCATAGTGGGTTATCGCGAACCGTCTTCACAAATTCAAACATTTCAGACGAACCCTGATCCAGCAGCATAATATCCGGATGATTGTGGCTTTCGCTCCCCAATGCCTGGAGTGCGGCCTCATTACTGTTAACAACATTCAGCCTGTAAAGAATACCACGTTTATCCAATGTTCTTCTAACCTCACCAGGGTCTGTCATATCATTGGCAACAATCATGATGCGGATCACGTGCTTCATTTCTATTTGTTTATGCTGCGGCAGCGAATCTGCACCACGCCTGTTGATAAAACAAGATTCTGTTGCGGCAGTTGATTGAGATAGTGGTTCTGAATTTCAAAAGTACCGCTATCAACCAGTACGTCTTCCCCTTCCTGGTAGTTTTAATATGGATTTAATTTCGTTTTAATCTCACACTTCGAATTAGACTTTTTCTTGCGTGTTTACAGTTTACCACCTGTTCCTGAATGAAATCACAATACGCTGGGATTGTTCCAGCGATTGATTCCCTGCAGTGAACCGACATGTGACCGAATGATGATTAATAAATCCATTGACTTTACCCGGAATGCAAAAAGTCTTACCGTAGGAGTAGAGCTTGAGTTTCAGGTGCTGGATAAACCAACATTGAACCTGACACCACGTGCGGAAGAAATACTAAATCGTACTTCGTTAAAGGGACTTACTCAGGAACTTTTCCAAAGTACACTGGAATTCATTACTCCGGTTATGCCCTCCATCCGCGAGGTTGAACATTACTATCGTACGAAGCTGTCAGTACTGCGTGCTGAAGGAGAAGCATTAAATCTCACCTTTGCCGGCACAGGGACTCATCCCTTAGCCGATTATCGTGACCGGTTGGTTACACCTACTCCGCGTTATGAATCCCTGGTTTCAAAAAACAAATGGCTTATCCGAAGAATGGCCGTTTACGGAATGCATATTCATTTCGGAATGAAGACAGGCGATGAGTGTATCCGCTTCCATAATTTCTTTATGCACCTCATTCCACACCTGATCGCCCTCTCTGCCAGTTCACCTTTCTGGCATGGTGTCAATACAGAGCTGGCTTCCTGCAGACCAACGATGTATGAAGCTTTACCCACTGCCGGAATTCCATATCCTCTGGATTCGTGGAAAGATTTTGAAAACCTGCTGACCCGCTTAATAAAAACAGATTCCGTGGCCAGCTTCAAAGATCTCTGGTGGGACATCCGGCCGAGTCCGCTACTGGGCACCATTGAGATCCGTGTTTGTGACGGGGCCGCTTCACTTTCAGAAATGCTCGCCATCGCTTCGTTTCTTCATGCCGCAGCACACTGGTTTGAAGATCATCACAACACCTGGCTGAAGAATGAACCTTTACCCCAGTGGATGATCCGCGAGAACAAGTGGCGGGCCATACGCAACGGATTGAATGCAAAAATCATTGTCTCTGATAAAGGAGAAACCCGATCCATACGAGCAGATATTGAGCAGTGGATCCACAGATTCATTCCCTATTACAGCAGTCTGAACTATAATGCTTATCTGGGTGATCTGAACACCATTCTCACCCTGGGCAACAGCAGCGAGCGTCAGAACAAAGTATTTCTGGAAACGAACTCACTACAGGAAGTTGTACGATTCAATGTTGAAGAATTCAAAGCGGAAAAAGCTCTCCAATTATTCTGAAGAGCCAGGCAAAAGTATCTGCTTCAATTACGCCAGCGCTCCCTCCCGGTTATATCTCGCTTTGTATTCCAGCGGAGAAAGTCCGGTTATTTTTTTAAACACTTCACGAAACGCTTTGTCGTCTGAGTAGCCCACATCACTCATCACCTCAAAAATATTTTTCCTTCCTTCTTCGAGTGTACGTTTAGCCGCCTCCACCTTTACGCGTTGCAGGTATTCTACCGGGGTATTGCCGGTAGCCTTGATAAAACGCCTGTCAAAATTCCGCCTGCTGATGGCCAGATCGGAGGCCAGGTCTTCGAAGGAGATCTTCCTGGCCAGGTTCTCTTCAATGAACGTCTGCGCTTTACCAATCAATTCATCACCATGACTCTTCTGTTGCTGAAAGATATGAAAGGGAGATTGCAGGGATCGCTCGATATCAATCTGAAAAATTTTTGAGCAAACAATGGCTGTGTCACGATTAAAATATTTTTCCACCAGAAAAAGTATCAGGTGCAGAAATGAATATGCTCCACCGTTTGTATAGATACCGGGTTCAGCCGTGATGAGTTTGTCGATCTGAAGATCAATGTCAGGAAACATCCGCCTGAAGTCTGGTGCAGCGATCCAGTGTGTAGAGCAACGTTTCCCATCCAGCAGTCCGGTAGCAGCCAGCAAAAATGCGCCTGAGCACATGCTTGCAATCTCAGCCCCACCTTTATATTGATCCCTGATCCACTGGATAAGCGCTTCATTCTTTTTGATCATGCCTTCATAATCATGAGAGAGAGAAGGTATGATGAGCAAGTCAGTCTTTTTTATTTTTCGAATGTCTGAAGGTGTAAGCGAGAAGAACCCTGCATCAAGTTTTAGTTCGGTCACAAAACCTGCTACATGTATATCCAGTCGGGCGCTGTTTCCCGTTCGCTGCCAGTAGTTATTGGCCCGCGAAAGAATTTCGAATGCTCCGGTGATGCTGCTTAAATTAGCGTTGTCATCCGGGATAACGATGGTAACGTGTTTCATAAATCGGATCGTTTAAACAAAGATGAGAGATGATTTTGTCTGAATCAACCCGGTTAATTGTCTATTTCACCCTATGCTCCAGCCGTGTTCAGACTTTAGTTTTGATGTAAACAATGCACCAACGATGAGTTTTAAACTATAAATCAAAAAACATGACAGCAACAACCCGCGATTTTACCACCACCATCCAGGTAGATCAATCGCCTCAGGAAGTATTCAATGCCATCCGAAATGTACGGGGATGGTGGTCAGAAGAAATTGAAGGTAACACCAGCAATCTCAATGATGTGTTCAGGTATCACTACGAAGACATGCATCGTTGCCAGATCAAGCTGGTTGAAGTTATTCCTGCCAAAAAAATAGTGTGGCTGGTGCAGGAGAACTACTTCAGTTTCACGGAAGACCAAAAAGAATGGACAGGCGATAAAATC
>DASXWH010000063.1:0-1587 GCA_036503775.1 Ohtaekwangia sp. | reverse complement strand
CGGTTTTGTTATTGCGTCACCGCTGGCGTGGTTTGTGATGACCCAATTCCTCGATGAGTTTGCCTATAAGATCACGATGGGGCCGGGCATATTCATACTGGCTTTTGGAACAACTATTCTTATTGCCATGCTGACGGTGGGCTACAAATCTTTCCGCGCGGCTACAGCCAATCCGGTGAATTCGTTACGGTCGGAGTAGAGCACAGATTAAGAAATCTTAATGTATAGTGGGTTTATCCGATTAGAAACGTTTACAAACGACTACAAACGTTTTTAATACGGATCATGAAAATGATGTGGCTAAGATTGCATCATGATCATGTTACGTAAAGCAGTTCACCGCGGCCAATTATGTCTTTTTATAGAAGGAAAGCTTAAGCATGACTCCCTTTTTGCGATTCGTAACTTCAAAGGACGCAAGTACAGTTCAACTCATGCAAGGTGGTATATCCCTTATGAGGTTGAGGTGGCAGATAAGCTAAAAGCTGTACTGCAGCGATTTGACGAGGTGCAATGCGTTTGGGCAGATGCAGATAAGCCACTGGATACCACGTGCTGGCTTGTGCCTGAAGTTTATACGGAAACCCTCCGCAGGCTTCGTTACAGCGATACAACCGTGAAGAATTACACCATTCAATTTCAGAAATTTCTGGAATTCATTGCCCCGTTAACGGTTGGTGAAATTACACAGGAAATGGTGATACGCTATTTGCAGCACCTGGTAGATGACCGGGGAGTTTCTGTCTCTACGCAAAATCAGGCTGTGAATGCGGTGAAGTTCTACCTGGAGCATGTGGAGAAAAACGAGCGCAGGGTTTATTTCATTGACAGACCACGTAAGGAGTATAAGTTGCCCACGGTTTTGAGTGTGGAGGAAATAGAGGCTCTTCTATTTCATGTAACCAATCGCAAGCATCGTTTTTTGCTGAGTTTAATTTATTCATCGGGTTTGCGGATCAGCGAAGTACTGAATTTAAGGCAACAGGATATAGACATTGACCGTAAGGTTATTGTTGTGCGTGGTGGAAAAGGGGCGAAGGACCGTGTGACGCTGCTTTCAGCCATGCTCGTTAATCCCTTGGCTGAATACCTCAGGCAGTATGCACCAAAGACCCTGTTATTTGAAGGGCAACATGGCGAATTGTACAGTGCCAGCAGCGTAAACAAGATAATTAAGCGTGCAGCAGCGGGGGCAGGTATATCCAAAAATGTAAGCGCCCACACGTTACGTCACTCTTTTGCTACTCATTTATTAGAGCGAGGAACGGATCTTCGCTACATTCAGTCTTTACTGGGGCATGAGAGCTCACGAACAACAGAACGATATACTCATGTTACAAAAAAGGGTTTTGAGCAGCTATTAAGTCCGCTTGATTATTTAGTTTTGAGAAAACATCCGGAATCCCAATAGGGATATATATGGAACAAAGTGCCATATATCCGCATGTTGTAGGGCATTATCAACATATGGGATTAGTAAAACTTGACATCTGGAAAAACAAAGAAGGACTGACAGCACTGCTCTTCTCTGGAGAGCTAGGACAAGAAGGACGAAAGACACTTGAAGATGATTATGAAATAATTCAC
>DASXWH010000062.1:0-4336 GCA_036503775.1 Ohtaekwangia sp. | reverse complement strand
ATACCGGATGAAGCTACTGTTTATCAAACTGCAAAAAGCAGTAATCCGGAGTACCAGGTATTAGGCGTGCGCGAAGACATTGGATCCGAATCAATTCGTGTGGCATCGGGTGCACGTAAGCCGGTTGTTGCCGCTGTGGGTCAATATCAGGTGGTGTCACAAACCAACAACCTGGAGTTTAACAATGCACATTATCCAGGCATGAGTTATGTTGGTCTGCAAGTGTCTGTTCCGCTTTTTACCGGATTGGGTAATCAAGCGAAAGTAAAACAGGCACAGGCTGCGTATCAGCAGTCCACGTTAGTGCGTCAATACTCAGAAGAGAATCTCCGCAGTGTCGTGCATGAAGTTATCGCACGAAATCGTGAATCTGCCGCGCGATTGGAAACTACACGCACGGTACTTGAAACCGCGCAGCTCAGTTACAACATCATTCAATATCGTTACCAAAGTGGAATTGCATCACGACTGGAATTGACAGACGCTGAGTTAGCCTTATCGACTTCACAAGTAAATTATCTGGAAGCTATTTATGATTATCTCACCGCGCAGATACAGCTCAATAAGCTGATGGGCGTTGCCGGATAAAAAGGTACAGCTGGTTAGTAGGTCAGAAGCAGCGTGTTCTTCAGTGAACCGCTGCTTCGTTTTTTTACGAACTATTCTCGCCCCCCTGTCGTACCTTAGTTAAAATCCTCGTATGAAAACACCAGTCCAATCCATCCTCTCTTTATTGAGACGATCTTTCGAAAATAATGCCTGGCATGGCCCTGCTGTGAAAGAAGCGATCGGGGGATTGACACAAGAACAAGTAGTCTGTCGCATTCAGCACACTCATAGTATTATCGAGCTGGTTACGCATATGACTTCCTGGAGAAGTTTTGTGATCAGCCGGTTGACCGGAAACGATGATTTCGAAGTGTCTGATGAATTAAACTTTCCGAAAGAATCCGATTGGCAAAAGGCTGTGCTGGATTTGGAAAAAAGCCAGGCTGATTTAATTACCGCTGTAGAGAATTTTCCCGAGTCGCGGCTTTACGAGGTTGTTCCGCATGGCTCCTATCAATATTCCTTTTATACCCTCCTTCACGGGATAATTCATCATGATTTATATCATACCGGGCAGATTATGCTGATCCGCAGAGCGGTGGAACAACAAACGGTTTAGATTGAAAATCAGAGGGTTTGCGGGTTCCCCGCTAACAATCGTAAGCCCTACCGTTGTAAAATTTTTCGTTTCCGGCCTTGGAAACCAACTTTCCAGGCTCTACGTTTGTGTTATCTAAAGTCGAAAAAGCACAACCTGCTGATCGATTTATAAAGAAGTGCTGAGAGACAGGCTCGCAGACGCACTAGCAACCTCCTCCCAAAAAGAAAGGTGCTAAATCCTGACTCCGGTTTGGATGGTCCAGACCGGGAAATATAAAGCGATGAACATGAAAAACATCATCAACACCATCATCTTAGAAACCCTCAAAGGGTTGCGTGCTTTGGTTTCGGATTTACAATCTTCTATTTGCTGCTGCTGTAGCAACAACGTGTGTTGTTGTTGCATGTGCTGTTGCTGCTGATCAGACAGCGTTTCCGCTTCCGGCAACACACTAGCTAACGATCTGCCACGTGATAGGTAAGGTTACAGCTACGTCTACAACCAAATCCTCTTAAAAATTTAACAAGTCATTCATCCGAATAAAAATATTTTAACCATGTCAACATTACGTTTCGAAACTCTTCAACTTCATGCCGGTCAGGAAATAGATCCCACAACCCGTTCGCGCGCAGTGCCTATTTACCAGACCACTTCCTATACCTTTAAAGATTCACAGCACGGTGCCAATCTTTTCGAACTGAAAGAATTCGGCAACATCTATACACGCATTCAGAATCCCACTACCGATGTGTTTGAAAAACGTATCGCTACCTTAGAAGGTGGTGTTGCTGCAGTAGCCACCAGCTCTGGTCTTGCTGCACAGTTTCTTGCCCTTCACAACATCTTACAAGCCGGTGACAATTTTGTATCAACATCTTTTGTTTATGGAGGCACCTACAATCAATTCAAGGTTGCTTTCAAACGCTTCGGCATTGAAGCGCGCTTTGCGGAAGGTGATACAGCAGAACAATTCGAAAAGCTGATCGATAAAAATACCAAAGCACTTTACCTGGAAACCATTGGTAATCCTGGTTTTAACGTTCCGGATTTTGAAGCCATCTCAGGCCTTGCTAAGAAATATGACATTCCGTTGGTAGTGGATAACACTTTTGGCGCTGCCGGGTATTTATTCCGTCCGATCGATCACGGTGCTAACGTAGTGGTTGCTTCTGCTACCAAGTGGATTGGTGGTCACGGTAATTCCATCGGAGGAATTATTGTTGATGGTGGCAATTACAATTGGGGCAATGGAAAGTTTCCTCAGTTTACGGAGCCATCAGAAGGTTATCACGGACTGAATTTCTGGGAACAATTCGGTGAAGGTAATTCACTGGGGTTGCCCAACATTGCTTTCGCGATCCGTGCTCGTGTTGAAGGATTGCGTGACCTCGGACCTTCATTAAGTCCATTCAACGCATTCCTCTTATTACAGGGATTGGAAACACTCTCACTCCGCGTTCAACGCTCAGTGGATAATGCCTTAACACTTGCGCAGTGGTTAGAAAATCATCCGCTGGTAGAAAGTGTAAATTACCCAGGTCTCGAAAGCAGCACCTATCACAAGCTTGCCAAGAAATATTTACGCAATGGTTTTGGCGCTGTGCTTTCATTCACGGTAAAAGGAAGCAAGTACAATACAGGGAGAGTGGTTGATAACCTGAAACTGGTAAGCCATCTCGCTAATGTAGGTGATGCCAAGACCCTGATCATTCAGCCTTCTGCTACTACACATCAGCAATTGAGTGATGAAGAGCAATTGACAGCCGGTGTGTTGCCAAGCTTGCTCCGCGTATCGGTAGGTATTGAACACATCGATGACATCAAAGCTGATTTTCAGCAGTCATTCGAAAAAGTATTTCAAGGCGAATTAGTATCCTAAGTTAAAGTTAATAGTGACCGGAGAGTCCCTCTTCGAAAAGAAGAGGGACATCAATGGTAAGCACCACCACCGCATGGAAAAACACGATCACACCTTTCACTACAACCATTCCTTCGAGCTGGAGTCAGGAGGATCACTTCCTGGTTTTCAGTTGAAGTATACAACACTCGGAAAACTCAATCATGATCGTTCCAATATTATCTGGGTTTGCCACGCATTGACAGGCAGCTCAGATTTTACGGATTGGTGGGGAGATCTTTTCCGTGAAGGAAGCGTGTATGATCCGAAGGACTACTTCATCATCTGCGCCAATATGTTAGGTGGTTGCTATGGATCAACCGGACCGCTTTCTGTAAATCCGGAAACTGGCAAACCGTATTATCACACGTTCCCTACATTGACTAACCGCGATGTAGTTCGTGCATTCGATGAACTTCGGCAGGAATTGCATATTGATAAAGTACACACCTTAATCGGTGGTTCACTGGGTGGACAACAGCTTATTGAGTGGGCTATTCAGCGTCCCGAAGTATTTCAGCACGTCATTGCGTTGGCCTGCAACTCAACCAACTCATCGTGGGTGATTGCCTTCAATGAAGCTCAACGAATGGCGATTGAAGCAGACCCCACCTGGAAAGAAAATGATGCCCGTGCAGGTCAGGAAGGATTGAAGGCTGCCCGCGCCATCGGTATGCTTTCGTATCGATACTATGAAACCTTTCACCAACTGCAGGGGGAGAAAAAAAATGATAAGGTGGATGACTACAGAGCATCCAGCTATCAGCGCTACCAGGGCCAGAAATTAGCCAATCGTTTTAATGCCTTTACCTATTGGCGACTGACTAAACTGATGGACAGTCAGAATGTAGGAAGAGGACGTGCCGGTGTGAAAGCCGCATTGAAATCTATTCAGGCAAAAACACTGATCGTGGGAATTGATAGCGATTTTCTGTTCCCGGTTATTGAACAGAA
Source organism: Ohtaekwangia sp. (assembly GCA_036503775.1). Taxonomy (GTDB): domain Bacteria; phylum Bacteroidota; class Bacteroidia; order Cytophagales; family Cyclobacteriaceae; genus Ohtaekwangia. The sequence continues at coordinate 335 of DASXWH010000062.1, read as the reverse complement.
GTTTATAGCGGAGAATATTCCCGGTGCCGAATACGTAGAGCTGACTTCGCTTTACGGTCACGATGGATTTTTAGTAGAGTTTGAACAACTCGATTCAATCATAAAACAGTTTTATCAGCAAAAGCAATTAAGTGCAGCCATAGTATGAGAAAGAAATTGAAATTAGGATTATTCGGATTCGGATGTGTAGGACAAGGATTATACCACGTGCTGCATGAAACTCACGGTGGCGTTCAGGCCGAAATCAAAAAAGTTTGTGTGAAGAACAAAGACAAACAGCGGCCGGTAAATGATGTAACGTTCACCTTCAGCAAAGAAGATATTCTGAACGATGC
>DASXWH010000061.1:0-3074 GCA_036503775.1 Ohtaekwangia sp. | reverse complement strand
CGGCCACAAGGTAACGGAGGTGAGCATCGCGAGAACCGCGGTGGCGGTGGCTACGGCAAACACCAGGGTGGACACCGTCCGTTCAACAAGAACAAAGGTGGTGGTAATTTCAAGAGAAGAAGAGACCAGTAGATTTACGAATTACGATTTACGAAGTACGATTTTAGAGGCTGCTATTTTTAGCGGCCTTTACTTTTACGGAGAATGTAGGCCCTCATTGGATAAGACGATTTTCGATTTGTGAATTCATTGTAAAATCGTAAATCGTACATCGTAAATCCCTGCCTGCCGGTAGGCAGGGTACATTCCCATACATCGTAAATCGTACATCCAGACATGAGTATTTTTAAGATCAAAGGAGGAAAGAAACTGAAAGGTGAAATTATTCCCCAGGGTGCCAAGAATGAAGCACTGCAAATTCTAAGCGCTGTATTATTATCGGCTGAACCCATCACCATAAACAACATTCCCAACATCGTTGATGTCAACAAACTCATTGAGCTGATAGGCGATCTGGGCTGTAAGGTTGAACGGCTGAGTACAGATACCTGTCGTTTTACGGCCTCCAACATCAATACACAATTTTTAGAAACAGACGAATACAGAAAGAAAGCGGCTGCACTTCGCGGTTCCGTGATGCTGCTCGGTCCCATCCTGGCCCGCTTTGGAAAAGCAAGTCTGCCCAAACCCGGTGGCGATAAGATCGGCAGACGCAGACTCGACACACACTTCCTCGGTTTTCAAAAGCTTGGCGCGAAATTCAACTTCGATGCAGAAGAACATTTATTCCATATCGATGCTTCTTCACTGCAGGGATGTTACATGCTGCTGGATGAAGCATCTGTTACGGGAACTGCTAACATTGTAATGGCGGCTGTACTGGCAAAAGGCACCACTACCATATACAATGCAGCATGTGAGCCTTACTTACAGCAGCTTTGCCTGATGCTCAACCGCATGGGTGCCAAGATCAGCGGTGTGGGTTCAAATCTGCTCACCATTGAAGGTGTGACCAAACTCGGAGGCACAGAACATACCATGCTTCCCGATATGATCGAGATCGGAAGCTTCATTGGCTTAGCGGCCATGACCCAATCGGAGATCACCATCAAGAACTGCCGCATTGATATGCTGGGAATTATTCCGGAGATCTTCCGCAGGCTCGGTATCAAAATGGAATTCCGGGGTGATGACATTCATATTCCGGCACAGGACCACTATGCCATTGAAACCTTCATCGATGGTTCTATCCTTACCATTGCCGATGCACCGTGGCCAGGATTCACACCCGACTTGTTAAGTATTGTACTGGTCGTTGCCACACAAGCGAGAGGCACCGTACTGATCCACCAGAAGATGTTTGAAAGCCGGTTGTTCTTTGTTGACAAGCTTATTGATATGGGTGCACAGATCATTCTCTGCGATCCGCACCGCGCCACCGTCATCGGACTTGATCGTAAACAACAACTGAAAGGCATCAAGATGTCTTCTCCGGATATCCGTGCTGGTGTTGCCTTGTTGATATCTGCCTTGTCTGCTTCCGGTACAAGTGAGATCTCCAACATAGAACAGATCGACAGAGGGTATCAGAATATTGAAGCGCGGTTGAAAGCGTTGGGTGCGGAGATTGAGAGGATCTAAGGTTGATTTCGTTATCCGTTAATCGTTAATCGGGAGTGCGTGGCCAGCGTGTGACATCTTCACTGAAGTAGATGGGCCGAGGGAGTTTTTGCTTACTCAAATTTTTCTTCAACGTTTGCCAGAACTTCACAGTCGCAGTAACCGCCATTGTCGTTAAGCCATTCTGATACTTTGTCAATATTTTCAATTCCTTTTTCTTTCAAAAACTCTGTGGTCATTGATAAACTGTGGTCACATCCATCTCCCAGATTTTCGTCCAGGTGGTTAAAGAGTTCTTGGAATATCTCCTTGCCCATTGGCAATGCGTTGTGGAAGTCCTCTTTCTCTTTTGCCTTTAATTGTCTTACGATTTCTTTCTTCCTGTCCTTTTCTGATTGTTCGCTCATGATCCTTGAATTAGTCGACTCTGATGAAACAAAAAATACTTTCCGTCAGAGTCCCTTCCTCCGTCAGGAGAATCTGCGGAGACGAACACACCCATGCCCACTCCCACTAAGCCCTAATCCCCAGGCCCTAATGCCTATTTCAAATTTCGATCTTCAACCCCACCGGGCAATGATCCGAACCATGGAACTCATTGTAGATCATAGCGTCTTTTACATTGTTCAGCAATGAATCACAAACCAAAAAGTAATCAATGCGCCATCCCACATTCTTCGCGCGGCCGTTGGTCACGAAATTCCAGTAGGTGTACTTTACTTCTTCGGGGTAAAATCTTCTGAACGTATCCACAAAGCCGGTCTCGAGTAATCGGGTAAAGCCATCGATCTCGCGCTGAGTGAATCCGGCTGAGCGGTTGTAGTTTTCTTTGGGGCGTGCAATGTCTATCGGCTGATGCGCTACATTCAGGTCGCCACATACGATCACCGGTTTTCTGCGCCTGAGCCAGTTCACGTATTCGTTGAATTCCTTGTCCCAGCGCTCGCGGTAATCGAGGCGTGCAAGTCCTTCGCCTGCATTCGGAGTATAGACCGTCACCAGGAACCACGTGGCAAACTCGGCTGTGATCACACGCCCTTCCTGGTCGTGTTCTTCTATTCCCATATCAAACGTCACGGTGATGGGTTCCTGCTTTGTGAGGATCGCTGTACCCGAATATCCTTTACGCGCTTTTGATGCGTTGACATACGTGTGATAACCTTCTATCAGTTGCAATGCTGACCGGGCATCTTCTGCACCGGCTTTCGTTTCCTGGAAGCAGATGATATCCGGATCCATCGTTTTGATGTCTTTGAGAAAATCCTTCTTGATGATCGAGCGGATGCCGTTGACGTTCCAGTTGACTAAATGCATTTTTCAATTCCAGGTTTCAGATTCCAAAATAAAACAGTCAATACTACTAAAGAAAAAGGCATAACAAAAGTAATCCGTCATGTTGAGCACAGCGAAACATCCCCTGTTCGGTACTGGGGATTCTTCGCTGCGCTCAGAAT
>DASXWH010000060.1:0-10357 GCA_036503775.1 Ohtaekwangia sp. | reverse complement strand
AACCGCCATCCCGATCAACGGCCTGATCTGGATGGGTGATCTTGATTTTACCATGAGTCAGATCAATCAGAAAATTTCACAGGGATTTACCTGTATAAAACTGAAAGTCGGGGGGCTGGATTTTGATAAGGAATGTGATGTGCTTCAGTATATCCGGAAACGTTACTTCCGTGATGATATTACAATCCGCCTGGATGCGAATGGTGCACTGAAGGCTGACGAAGTTATGTTCAAGCTGAATGAGTTGTCGAAATTTAAAATAGACTCCATTGAACAGCCTCTTAAGCCCGGCCACGAACTGCTGGAAGAACTTTGCCGTAAATCACCTATACCCATTGCCCTGGATGAAGAACTGATCGGAGTAGAGTTGTCAGCCGATAGACAAAAGCTACTTGAGCGCATAAAACCACAGTTCATTATTCTTAAGCCCTCGCTTCATGGCGGTCTATCCGGCAGTCAGGAATGGATCTCTATTGCGGAATCATTAGGTATCGGATGGTGGATCACTTCCGCACTGGAGTCCAACATCGGGTTGAACGCCATTTGCCAGTTTACTAAAAACTATCCTATCCATATTCCGCAGGGTCTTGGAACCGGTGGTATTTATACCAATAACATTCCTTCACCTTTACAGGTTGAGCAGGGTCTGATCAGCTTGAAGAATTCAGAAGCTTGGGATGTGAGTAGTTTTGTATAACCCGTCCGATATCTCAGAGGTATCGCTTCACATCATCAGCGGTAATTTCGTCAGCGCTCATGATCACCAGCCGCTCGATAACATTTCGCAGTTCGCGGATGTTTCCGGTCCAGTTGTGTTCTTTCAGTGCGGCTAATGCTTTGGGCTGAAGTACTTTTTTACGGGCACCATATTCTTCAGCAATATCATCAAGGAACCTGTCGGTGAGGAGGCCAATATCATCTTTGCGGTCGTTCAGCGCGGGTACTTTAATGACGATAACACTCAGGCGGTGATAGAGATCTTCGCGGAACCGGTTTTCTTCAATTTCTTTTTTGAGATCTTTATTGGTAGCAGCAACAACGCGTACGTTGACGGAAATTTCTTTGTCACCACCTACACGGGTTATTTTATTTTCCTGTAATGCACGCAATACTTTTGCCTGTGCGGAAAGGCTCATGTCTCCGATCTCATCCAGGAAAAGGGTGCCGCTTTCTGCCAGTTCAAACTTACCCAGGCGCTGTTTGATGGCGGATGTGAATGATCCCTTTTCATGACCAAACAACTCGCTTTCGATAAGCTCAGAAGGGATCGCAGCGCAGTTTACTTCTACAATAGGACCGCCAGCCCGTTTGCTTTTTTCATGAAGCCATCGGGCAACAAGTTCTTTACCTGATCCATTGGGTCCGGTGACCAATACCCGTGCATCCGTTGGGCCCACCTTTTCGATCATTTCCTTCACTAAACGGATGGGCTCGGATTCACCAACCATGTCAAATTTCTTCGTGATCTTTTTCTTTAAGCTTTTGGTTTCTTTGACCAGCGATGTTTTATCCAGGGCATTGCGGAGTGTGATCTCCAGGCGGCCCAGGTCGAATGGTTTCTGCAGGAAATCGAAGGCTCCTTTTTTTACGGCTTCCACGGCAACGTCAATGGTGCCGTGTGCTGAGATAATGATGAAGTTCGTGGTGATACCGGCTTCTTTGGATTTTGCCAGAACCTCGAGCCCATCCATCTTTGGCATTTTGATGTCGCAAAGGCAAAGATCAAAAGAACCCTGTTCCAGTTTTTTAAAACCTTCCTGTCCATCAGAAGCTTCCTGCACTTCATGATCTTTCTCTTCCAGTATTTCTCTGAGGATTGAGCGAATCTTGTTGTCGTCTTCGATGATCAGGATCTTTGCCATGCCTATGTATACTATTTTACTGTGGCTAAAAATAAATAAACCTGCCGAAGCTTTTATGCAAAAGGCAGGTTTAAAAATAGCAAGCCTGTAAGCCGGGTTCTGTCATCCGTCAGCTGACGGAGCCTTATCATTTATCTGGTCCTGATGTCACCATCGGGATCTATCAGTCTACCCGTTCCGACATCCGCCAGCTGGCGGATAGAACGAGCCGCTCAATGATCGGAACCTATTTGACCTTTCAACGCGTAAGGTTTACCATGCCCCTGCCATCACTGACAGAGCGGTGAGCTCTTACCCCACCTTTTCACCTTTGCCCCGATTGCTCGGGGTAGTCTGTTTTCTGTGGCACTGTCTGTTCCCCCGAACCTCGGGGGACCTTCCTGTTAGGAAGTACGCTGCTCTGTGTTGCCCGGACTTTCCTCCCCCTGTTCCTTTCAGAACTGAAGGCGATAAGGTGGCTTGCAGGTGTAAAGATACAATTTTTGTTTTAGAGGGCTTGGGCCAGTGCTTCGGGTGTGTGATTTATGAATCCTAAACCCCTGAAATATAAAAAGCCAGATCATGAGTTGACCTGGCTTTTTATATCTATCCGTTATAAATATTAATGAATATCCTGTCCGGTAAGTTTCAACTCATAGTGATCTGCGAGCTGGGCTACTTCCTGGATCATCTCTTTCACCTGTTCTTCCGATACGGTTTCGGCAAGACATGAAGCTTCTACTTTCAGATAGCCATCTTCCAGGATGAACTTGCTGTAGTCGAACTTGGCATGTTGCTCAAGAAGATTTTTGAAGTCGAGGTTGCCATTCATTTCACATACTTTAGAAGTGAACAAAGCTTGTTCTCTTCCGGATACCTGGCTCTTCTGGGTAATGGCCAATACCGTTTGAAAACGATGATCATCAATTGGTATTACTAATACTGATTTGGTGTGATCATAATCTGTGAACTGGCCTCCGATTTCGTCAGCATATTGCTGTACTAAATCCTGGATAGTAAAAGTTGCGGTCATAGAATGTTAGGTTATATCGATACGGAAGTTAGACAATAAGATCGGGAATAGCTACAGTGAGCTGCCGGGAAATTCAGGCTCAGAAATAGAAAGGATAAAAGCGCGTCCCTTTGGATGAAAATTCAAGGGTGGGTGAAGGGAGCTTGATCATATTGCCTATGAAAAGTAAGGTATTCACCAGCTTCGATCGTGATTTAATAGCGGTCAGGTCAAAGTCCAGTGTAAAGTAGTATTGCCGGTAAGCGGGAGGGAAACCAGCTTCTGTATTCTGATAGTCCCTTGCATACACCATGCCTTCAGCACCATACCCGATGCCGAGGTTCAGCCATTTGGGGAACTGCATAAACTTGTCCATATCCACGGATAACCAAAAGGTCTGCCCGTTGTAATCTTTGATCAATTCTGATGGAAGATCATCGCCCAATACATCAGGGCGATTGTCGGGATACTCTGTTCGGTGAAATGAAAATTTAGGATGGATCCTGATTTCATTCCATAATCTTTTTTGTCCGAGGTAGAAAACCGAACCCGCAGCATCTGCGAGCAGGTCACCACCTGAAGCACCATAGGCATCCGAGTAACCATCAAATACTTCAATGGGAACGAGCACAGCAAAACCGGTGATGGCGCCTATAAGGTCCGATTTTTTTACAGGCACATTACATCCCTGCAATGCTTTTGAAAAACCATAGCTGAAATAGAACGCGGAATAAAAATGCCCGATCTTATCGATCTGGTTCCATTCACCGTTGTCATTAAAAAAATGGAACGCCTGCTTCTGTGCATCTGAATACCACAATTCGTTCAGTGCAACAAGCGTAGCGGCATAACCCACCGATCCACCGATGATAAAATTCCGTAGGCGTTTCTTGTTTACCGGTTGAAGCGTATCCGTCTGTGCAAGGGATACCTGTACGATGAGCAGCAAAAGAAGGAGCAGTTTAATCCGTGCCATCTTCTTCTTTGATTGCCTCGGTATTGATTTCCGGATTTTCTTCTACCGGCTGTTCTTTGCGTTTTTCGCGTGACGATTTCCAGAGATCCCTGATCCGGTCGAAACTTTGTGTATGGATCACACTGGCACCGGTCGTGATCGCATTCGGGTTTGTATTGACGGAACTTAAAAGGGGATTGACGTTTGTACGGCTGTACATTTTCACCCTTAGCTTGCCATCCGCGGTAAGCATATAGTCTACAGTCCAGTCACCGGCTACAGAAGACGGGTTGGTGGAAGTACCGGTAGTAGGTGTGGTGGTGTTGTTATTGAATGTACCATCACCGGTTACCCGTAAGCGTCCGTTTAAAAATGTATAGGAAAGCCTCAGCTGGAATGTGTTGAATTTCTCTTCATCCATAGAGCCCAGATCTACATCGATGACAAGATCTTCATCAACCTGGCTCATCCAGTAACTCAACTGGTTGGAGAGTAATTCACTCACACTATTGAATAACGAACCACTGGCATCTATCCCGGCATTGAGAGGCGACAGTCTGCGGAGAACGATCAAACTGAACACCTGCCGGTTTAATTCCTGTTCATCGAGTTTGTTTTTGAACGCTGCAAACTCCAGGTCAAGGTTGACAACCCGGCCACTTTCGGTTTGGATATTTTTGGGCAGATCTTCCGCGACAATGTCAAAGGTTATTCCGGGTGTCATCATCGGGCCATCAAGTTTGAGCAGCACCTGCACCGGATATTTGCGTTGCAGTTGAGGCGAATTGCCAATGTTTGGATCTGTAATTAATGGTGCCAGCGAAGCGAGCTGATTGTATGAAGCATTAATCCGAACCGTGGCCTGGTACGGATCTCCATACCATGTTATCCGGCTTCCTTTGCTGATGGTAAATTCCTTGTTCACGATATCATACAGGGTGAAGTTGTAGAACCCTTCGGTGAACTCGAATGGTCCGAACATATTGAATTCACCTTTGGTGTTCAGTTCCAGTTTCAGATCTCCGTTTCCACGACCCCGGATGATGTCACCGGATTTCAGGTCAAAAATGATCTCACAGTAAGCATCGGGTGTCACATCGATGTTGAAATCAAATGACAGGCCGGTGATATCAACTTTGTTGCTGAAGTCTGTTTCAATTTTTTTTGTCAGGGCAGTGTCCCTGAAATTGATGAAGGTGATAAAGTCTTTCTTCTCTACAGATGAAGAGCCGCTGAGGGGTATGTAGATGCGTGTATTTTTATCGGTACGTGCTGTTGAAGAGATGGCCAGGTTGGAAACAGGTCCCCTGAAACTGACATCACCGGTAGCATAACCCTGACCATAGAACAGGCTGTTATCTTTACTTGTAGTATTCAATACCTGAAAATTTCTGAATGTGGCTTCCAGGTTGATGTACATCTTGTGAAAGCCTTCGTGGGAAATAGAACCGTGAAGTCTTCCTTTGTTCCGTAGAATATCGGTCAGCTCAATATTCTTAAAATCAATTGACCGGGGTGTGAGACCTATAATACCGGTAAAGTGATAGGTAGTCTTCAGGTATGACACCGTGATCAATCCATCCTGTATCTCACCATCTCCCCGGAGATCCGGAGCGGCAAGTTGGCCAGAAATTCCAAATGTGCCTGAAACCGTTCCACCGGTGTTTGAGAATATACCTTCCAGGAAAGGCTCCAGAATTTTAAGATTAGCGTTTTCAAGTTTCGCGGTAACATTCAGCGGGCTGTTTCTTCGTGTGGGTTTGTAATCTCCGGTCAGGTTGATAATCCGTTTTCCTTCACGGTCAATAAAGAGATTTACATCAAATTTATGCAGTGCCGTATCCCATTGATTTTTTCCGGTAATGTCGCCCACCAGAAAATCATTCAGCCGAAGCTCACGGATGAAGATATCGTTCTGAATGGCTGGCTTGTCATAGTAATTACTCATATCGATCTGTGCATCCACTACGCCATTAATCTTATGCGGGCTGATGGCATTGAGAAGAGCGAGGTCTACTTTGTCGAGGTTTAATGAAAGGATCTTGGATGGATCATCAGAAAGTGTCCCGTTTATTCTGACAGACTGTGATTCATTTTGCAGGGCAAGGTTGTGAACACTCCATTCACGACCTTTTATAGCGATGTAGTTTCCATCATCAAAGGTCCAGTCACGTTCCAGAAGTTTCAACGCTGAAGGCTGCATTGAAATTACAGTACTGTCTCTGAGGAAATCCACTCCTCCTTTAAGTCGAACATAGTTATTCTGGATCTGCTGGTCTGCATCGAGCTCAAAGTCGATGTGGTTTTTGTTCCAGATGATTTCGGCCAGTAGATTTTTGGTATTCACATTCGGATTCAACAATTGTTGCTCTGACGTAATGGTTGCCATGGACAATACATTGGTACTGTCAGCAATTTTGGAAGTAGTCACCTCTACTTCAGTATTGATAAACGTTTTTCCCTGCCAGGTAAGTGAGTCAAAAGAAGAGTAGGCATTGAAGATGGTAGTATATCCGCTGGAGAAACGACCATCAATTTGAGTATTACGTGATAATTTCAGATCCAGATCGAGGAGGTCAGCAATCGGATCCAGATTCTTGATATCCAGTTTAATAATGGCCTCATATTTTTCCGGCCGATAATTTTTGTTGGCATAATACCGGGCAATAGCGGCTTTGTCGTTCTGGAGATTGAGTAAGATCTCTTCAATCAGTGTCTGAATATCCCGTGACAAATCTGAATAATTAAAATTTCCTTTGATCTCGGCATCAACCAGGGCAGATTCAAATTTCAGCGAACGGTTACGATTAAGTCGCTGGGCTTCGATATGAATATTGGGCGATGAAAGATCTTCACCCTTATATAAAATGTGCAGGTCGTTGAAATTCGCGATACCGTGCAGAGAGTCGAGTGCAATGCCGCGGATATCAGCATCCAGTTTTGTGCTGATGAACAGGCTGTCACGTGAAAGGTTGAGTTTATGAAGATACGCTGTATCCAGGCTCGCACGCAGACGGACTTCATTCCTGCCTTCCCTGAAATCCACCGCACCGCGGGCTGTGAATTCGAGGTTGGGGTCATTCACTTCCACTAACCCACGAATCAATCCGGAAGCAAATCGTGCATCGGTTTTGATGCGCGTATAGTTATAGCCATTGATGCCGATAGAACTGATCCGGCCATTCAATACAAAATCGGCTGTCTTCATGGTCAGGCCGGATCCTTTCACCTGTCCATCCAGGTTTACTTTTTGAAACAGGATAGTATCCTTCAGGTACGTTCCCATGTCAAAGTCAGCGAGGGTTAGTTTTCCGCTGTACTCCGAACGATCAATATCTTTCTCATTTACTTTAAAGTTTATATCGGAACGAATGGAGCCGAGTTTGCTGTGGAAATTCCCATTGGCAACAAAGTCAGAAGGGTATCCCAGAAATTGTCCCTGCATGCGCACCGTGCCGATCGGTTCGATACGCTGCATGGTTTGATCATTGAAGAGAAAGGCTATATCGTGCGGATCGAGTATAGAGTTCCTGAGGTTGAGGATAATAAACGTTTCATCAATATTGGGAAGACCTTCCATCTCAAGTGACCCTGACAGATTTGTATTGCCCAGCATCAGATCCATCTGGGTCAGTTTAAATTTATCGATCCGCCCGTTGAAATTTCCGCTAAGTGTTATGGGTTGTTTAACCCGCTCAACTCCCGGAGCAAATACGGCCAGGTCTTTTGGATGAATTACTGTATTTACAAAGTGCGTATGTACACGCACATTATGAACAAAATCATTCAGGTCACGCTGACTGTCAAATGTAAAGATGACGGTATCGGTTATGGTACTGTTTCCCGCTTTGATATTCAGACCGGTAAACTCCATAGACTTTTGACAAATGCGGAAGAATGTAGAGAGCTGATTGACTCTGAACTTTGACGCCTGATCTTCGGCAATAAGGGTACGTACATCAAATTCTATGGTGTCCCCCAGCAGTACAAAACTTTTGAGCTGACCCTCATCTACCAGCAAACTGAAATGATGGTAATCGAAACCGTATTTTATGCTGTCATGATCCTGATTGATCATCGTAAACCGGCTTTGGTTAAGAAAGGCTTCTCCGATATTTATTTTGGGTGGATTACCTCCGGGCTTCCCGGATCCGGATGAAAACTTCTCGTTGATCTTGTTGATGAATACATTAATGTTCAGATCCCGTGAGGTGTCTGATTCGTTGATCTTGGTCAGGAATACGTCAGCGCTGTCGATGAATATTCCATCTACATTGATGTCACGCTGCCTGAAGAGCTGGGATACTTTAAAGTTGATGAGAATCTCTTTCACCCCGATCATCCGGTTGCCTTCAGTATCATAGATATTCACATCGTTGAGCTCCAGCCGGTCGAACCAAAGCATGCGGAAGCTCTTGACGGTAGTAGGGAATCCAACGACCTGTGAAAAATCTTTCAGATAATGCCGGATGAGCTTATTCTGAACGGGTGGTATCTGCAGGATAAGGAAACCGGAGACGAGCAGAAACACGATGGCCGTGAAAGAATAGACCAATATCTTTCGAATCCTATTTTTAATAACTTGCCGGTTCATTTATTAACTAATGCGCCCCGTTATCCTTGCCATCGAATCCTCCTGCGATGAGACGTCTGCCTCCGTTATCCGAAACGGCAAGGTACTTAATAATATTATCGCCTCACAGGCGGTACACCAAAAATACGGTGGAGTGGTACCTGAACTCGCCTCGCGTGCTCACCAGCAGAACATCGTGATGGTGGTGAATGAAGCCTTGCAAAGTTCAGCTATCCGCATAACCGATCTGGATGCCATTGCGTTCACACGGGGCCCGGGACTTATGGGCTCTTTGCTGGTGGGTGTTTCGTTTGCCAAGGGAATGGCGTTAGGACTCGGTAAACCGCTCATCGAAGTCAATCATATGGAGGCGCACGTGCTGGCGCATTTTATTGATGATCCAACTCCTTCTTTTCCGTTTTTATGTCTCACCGTAAGCGGAGGGCACACGCAGATCGTGCTGGTGCGTGATTATCTCGACATGGAGGTTATCGGGCAGACGCAGGACGATGCTGTTGGTGAGGCATTCGATAAAGCGGCCAAAATAATGGGGCTGCCTTATCCCGGTGGACCATTGATTGACAAATATGCCAGGCTGGGAGATCCCAGGTCATTCCGGTTTTCAGAGACGTCCATGCCCGGATTGGATTTTTCATTCAGTGGAATCAAGACAGCGTTTTTGTATTTTATCCGTGACGAGAAAGCAAAGAACCCGGCATTTGTTGAGGAACGGATGAATGATATTTGTGCCAGTATACAAAGCCACCTGGTGAATATGTTGCTAACCCGTGTTGAGCAGGCCGCTGCCCAAACCGGAATAAAACAAATCGCTATTGCAGGAGGGGTATCGGCTAATTCAGGTTTGAGAGATAGCTTGAAACAATTGGGAGCAAAGAAAGGTTGGGAAATATTTATACCGGAATTTCAATATTGTACAGACAATGCAGCGATGATTGCCATGGCTGCTCATTTTAAATTTCATCGGCAGGATTTCTGTGGCATGGATGTAGCGCCTCTCGCCCGGATGCCGATTGGAACCAAATAACAGAATATGAAGCTTGTCTTCTCATCCGGAGATCAAAAGGTGTTCAGAAGGGTGGTTCAGCCTGATGACGTGGCGGCCTTCCAGGGAAAGATAGTGCACAGGGTTTGTTCTACCTTCGCGTTGGCACGTGATATTGAATGGACCACCCGGCAATTTGTACTGGATATGCTTGACGATGATGAAGAAGGTATCGGAACAGAATTGAGTATTGAACATAAAAATCCCGCATTTGTGGGAGAAGAGATTATCTTCACGGCCTGGATGGAACAATTGAAAGGCAATGAATTGATCTGCCGGTATGAAGCAAAAGTCAATGACCGGGTGATAGCCACAGGGAAAACAGGTCAGAAAATTTTAAAGAAAGAAAAGATCGAAAGTATTTTTAAAAGTTAATTCCCAGTCCGGATAGCATCTGGAATTCTGAAATAAAATGAAACCACGTTTTTCTAACGATATTAATATTAAAAACCGCCAGGCATCGTTTGAGTATGAGCTGCTGGATAAGTACGTGGCGGGCATGGTACTTCGGGGAACGGAGATCAAGTCCATCCGTGAAGGAAAAGTAAATCTGCAGGATGGTTATTGTTACCTGAACCAGGGAGAGTTGTTTGTGAAAGGTATTTCCATAACCCCGTATGCGCAGGGAACACACTACAACCATGAAGCCGGTCGTGAACGGAAATTGCTGTTGAAAAGATCGGAATTAAAAAAACTGGAGGGCAAGGTAGAGGAGAAGGGATTGACACTGGTGCCTGTTCGGCTATTCATCAATGATAGAGGCCTGGCTAAACTTGAAATTGCCGTGGGCCGGGGAAAGAAGCTACATGATAAGCGTGATAGTATAAAGGAACGTGAAGCAAAGCGCGAGCTGAACAGGATAAAATTAAAATGATCGAAAGACCCACAACATGGATGTAATGGATTACGGTGT
>DASXWH010000059.1:0-37517 GCA_036503775.1 Ohtaekwangia sp. | reverse complement strand
GCTGCGTATTCCTTCCGGAAATGTTACTACCTATCAGGATATCGCGGGTCAGATCCAAAATCCCAATGCATTGCAGGCGGTGGGTTCTGCTGTGGGCTCAAATCATATTGCTTACCTGATCCCCTGCCACCGTGTGATCCGGAAAGATGGTATCCTGGGAGAGTATCGGTGGAGTTCCGTGCGGAAGAAGAGTATTATCGGGTGGGAGATGGCGAAGTCAATGAACAATTAGCAATGATCAATTAACAATTGTTGGCTTGATATAAACTAATTGCTACTTGCTTAATACTTCTCGTCTTTATTCGGGAAGTCTTTCATCTTCACATCCGACACATACTTTGATACGGCACCGGTGACTACTGTATTCAAATCCGCATAACGTCTAAGGAAGCGGGGCTTGAACTCTTGTGTGATACCCAGCATGTCTTGCATGACTAATACCTGACCATCACAATCCGGACCTGCACCAATTCCAATGGTGGGGATATTTAACGATGACGAAACTTGTCCTGCGAGAACAGCAGGAATTTTTTCCAGAACAATTCCGAAGCAACCACAGTCTTCCAGAAGTCTGGCATCGTCCATGAGTTTTTTGGCTTCTGCTTCTTCTTTTGCGCGAACGGTATAGGTGCCAAATTTATAAATCGACTGCGGTGTCAATCCCAGGTGGCCCATTACCGGAATACCGGCACTGAGTATTCTTTCCACAGAATCTTTTACTTCACTCCCACCTTCGAGTTTTACCGCATGTGCACCTGCTTCTTTCATAATGCGGATGGAAGAGCGTAACGCTTCACCCGAGCTCCCCTGGTAAGTTCCGAAGGGCAGATCAACAATGACCAGTGCGCGTTTCACCGCACGCACTACAGAGGCAGCATGGTAGATCATCTGATCCAGCGTGATCGGCAATGTTGTTTCATGACCTGCCATCACATTTGAAGCTGAATCACCTACCAGGATCACATCCACGCCTGCGCCATCGATGATGCGGGCCATGCTGTAATCATAGGCGGTGAGCATCGCGATCTTCTCACCGCGATTCTTCATCTCCTGCAACTGATGCGTAGTGATGCGTTTGATCTCTTGTTTATGAACAGACATGGGAAGTGCGGGGTTAGCAGTACGAGGTACGAAAATTAATGCAGGTATACGGCCATTTCATCTTTGCTGAGCTTTACCTCAACATGTTCTTTAATGGTGGTGGAAAGCTCGTAACCCGTATAACGTGCATGAACCGGAAAGGTGGTGTGACCCCGGTTAATTAAAACAGCGGTTTCAATTTTTTTTACTTCAACGCTGAGAAAAGGTTTCATACCATAGGTGAATGTCCGACCGGTATTGAGTACATCATCTACCAGAACAATACTTTTTTTCTTTACATCCTTCACGTCACAATCCAGTTCAATCTCTGTTTGCTGAGGCGCGAGCTTGTCCATGCTGATCTTCACCAGCCTGACTTCGATAGGTGAAATGCTTTCTACCTGCTTTGCCAGTAGTTTGGCCAGCACATATCCCTGTCCATCAATGCCCGCGATAACGATGGCCTTTTCCTTAAAGTTGTTTTCGTAGATCTCAAATGCCATCCTGCGGATCTTCTGCTTCACGTGTTCAGCATCGAGGATCAAACTCTTTTCAGCAATCATGAACGATTGAAATTAATTGGGTAGCGCTAAAGACTTGCTGTCTTTGAATGTAGACAGGATCACCATCGACTGCAGGCTATCAACCACTTCAATGTTCGATACTTTGTCAAGCATGAGCTGCTGGTAAGCCGTGATGTCGGCACACACGATTTTCAGAATGAAATCACCGGCACCGGTGATGTGATGGCATTCCACCACTTCATCAATGCTTTTAATGGCTCCGATAAATTTGTTGATATTATCCTTATTGTGGCCTTTGAGGGTCACCATAACAAACGTGCTTACACCCAGGCCAACGCTGGCCGGGTCGATTACTGCATGGTAGCTTCTGATAACTCCGGAGGTCTCCAGTTTGTTTACACGTTCCAGTGTAGGTGCTGGCGATAAACCAATTTCCTTGGCAAGCTGTGCATTGGTGATGTTTGAGTTACGCTGCAGGATTTCAAGGATTTTACGGTCAGTACCGTCAAGTTTTATATTGCTCTTCATAAAGGATTGGTGAGGGTTCTCGTTTCCAAATAAAATTTGGCAAAAATAAGAGAAAAAAGCAATCCTTTGGCTAACGGGTGTTAATTATTCATCAATATTTTCAGTTTTTCATAGACTGAAGCATATCTGCTAACCCCACGCTGAAGGGCAAAGAAGTCTTTAAAGAAGGGTTTCTGCGGCTGATCTGAGGGCTTTAACAGGCTCCGGACTGTTTCCTCCTCTTTACCTTTTTGGATTATCATTATCCCCGTCATATTGTTTTCCAGGTAGACCACATCGCCCCATCCCGCATTGGTTACAACCGGAATATTCATAGCCAGCACCTCCGCCATTTTTGTAGCCGATGATCCTTTCTTGGAGAACGAAGGTTTGATAAAACAGATTGACGCATTGCAACTGGCAATGTAAGCCGGCACCTCATTCCGCGGTACAGCACGGACAATAAAATCCGCGTCAGGTTGTACTTTATCAGCGTCAGGAGTCAGGAACAAAAATTTTGCATCCGGCCGGTATTTCTTCAGCAACCTGAAAAACACAACCATTTCGTCATAGAGATACCATGTCCCTAACGAACCCAGGTAGAGCAATACAAAATCTGTTTCGGCTATATTCAACTCCGCTCTGATTTTATGGCGCTGGGTTTCCGATATTCTTTCCGCATCGAACAAATCCAGATCAACACAACACGGTATCACTGACACCGCAGCCGGGATCTGCCATCCTGAAATTTCCTCTCGCGCACTTTCGGTGAGGGTGATCACTTCGTCTGCGTTTCGGATCATTTCTCTTTCCTTTCGCTTGAAGAAGCGATAGATCATCCGGAACAGGAAATTGCTTTGTGGCCAGAGATTTCCTTCTACCCGTTCATCCGCCCAAAAACCACGCATGTCAAATATGAAACGTACACCATATTTCTTTTTCAGCGCCAGACCAACCAGGGAGGTGATGTAGCTTCGGCAGTGTACTATGCCGTAGGGTTGCTCATGGAATAATTTTACACAGGCCCGCTGAAGAGTGAACACATCAAAAAGCGTGGATAACACAGGAGGATTTTTGTGATACCGCAGAGGCTTCCAGGTAATACCTGCAGCTGCACATTGTTTGTAAATATTTTCTCTTCCGCGCTCAAAACGTTCAGGTTTTTCAAAACTCAGAATGGTAATGGAATAGCCCTGTGAAGCCAGACCGCAGAGATACGGCAAGATCTGTGACTGGCCTAACGGATCAGTAAGTCCATCATAGGAAAGGTACAATACCCGGACCGGTTCGGAGTGATCAGCCATTTTCCGAAACCCATTTATGAATTACGATCAGCACCCAAACCCGGTTGTATAAATAATCTCTACCGTGAAGGAATGACTTTACAAGGCTATTTACCCTATCATAATTAAACAAACCAAGCTTTTGAACCGACTCGCGACTTAAGTACTGATCAATCATAAACCGTAATTCGTTCTTAAGCCATTGACCAAGCGGAATACTGAATCCCCACTTTGGCCGGTGAACCAGTGATGACGGCAGATATTCAGACAGCAGTTCTTTCAATATCCATTTCTTGATGTCACCTTTTTGTTTGAACGCAAACGGGAGTTGAAGCGTGTACTCTACCACCTGGCGGTCGAGCAACGGGCAACGACATTCCAACGCATGAAACATAGAAGCCCGGTCAACTTTCACCAGAAGATCATCGGTGAGATAATACTGCAGATCAAACAGCGCCTGCTGCTCAGCGGCTTTCAATCCCTTGACCGGGAGATCATCATATTCAAACGGGGTGTACCCGTGTGGATCGGTGATCAGTTCCCGGATATCCTGATCCGAAAAGAAATATTGTTCCTGCGAAAAGATATGACTCCGCAGTCTGGCAGGCTCAACCCGTTCAAATAAATGGGCTGCACGCCTCAAACGATTACTTCCAACCAGGTTCAATCCGCTTGCGATCAGCGGGCCAATACTTTTAACAAGTCCGGAATTCATCCGTTCAGCCCAGTCATAGGAGCCATAACCCAGGAAGAGTTCATCACCACCATCACCTGTCAACGCTACCGTCACTTCTTTTCGGGCAAGCCGGGAGACCAGCATGGTTGGAATAGCCGAGGTATCAGCAAAGGGCTCATCGAAGTGACTCAGGTATGTCTCCAGAATATTCACAGCCTCCCTTTCGGAAAGGATATATTCATGATGCTCTGTACCCAATACTTTTGCTACACTCCGGGCATATTCCGTCTCATTGAATTTACTTTCCTGAAACCCGATTGAAAATGTTTTCAGTTTACCGCTGACCTGCTTTGATGCTAATGCTGTAATGATGGAAGAATCTGTTCCCCCGCTTAAAAACGTACCCAGCGGCACGTCACTGATCAGGCGACTGGCCACAGCTTCCGTCAGCAGATTTTTCAATTCATGTTTTGCATTTTCAACTGTTACCGTTACATCATCTGCAGGTCTGATGTAATCTTTTACATTCCAGTACGGTGTTATCTTCAATTTTAAATCCTCCTGTACAACTCCCGAACATCCTGCCGGAAACTTATGGATACCCTGATATACGGTAGCCGGATGAGGAATATATCCCAGGTGAAGAAATGTGTAGAGTGAAGACTTATTAATCTTCACATTAGCGCTTACCACCGGGTGTTTCAGCAGTGATTTGATTTCCGATCCAAAAATAAACCAGTTGCTATCGTGATAATAAAAAAGTGGTTTTTTACCCAGGCGGTCACGACAGAGAAATAATGTGTTTTGCTGCGTGTCGTAAATGGCAAATGCAAACATACCATTCAGCTTGTGCACCACGTCAACACCCCAGAGCGCAAAAGCTTCGATCAATACCTCTGTATCGGATGTAGTGTTGAGTTTTATTCCTCTCTGAAGTAACGCATCAGCCAGTTGCCTGAAATTATAGATCTCACCATTGAATATGAGAACGTATCGTTTATCGCGCGAGTGAAAAGGCTGGTTGCTGCGGGCATCGAGGTCCAGGATACTCAACCTTCTATGGCCCAGCGCCACATACTCATGATGGAAATAGCCAAATGCATCAGGACCACGATGAGCCAGCGATTCTGTCATACGCTGTATATCACCCTGACCCGGACGGTCATTTGAAAATATCCCCGCTATTCCACACATATGTTGACGTGAATAATACTTTGACGTTGATCGTCTACTTTAAAAATGCTGCCACCCGACTGATACCCTCTTTCAGCGAAACCAATTCCCTTCCCAATACTTTCCGCATTTTCGTTACATCCGGCTTTCGCCTGGCCATATCACCTTCTTTTAACGGGGGCAAATGAACGATCTCTGATTTGGAGTTCAGTACGTTAACTACCAGTTGTGCCATGGACAGCACACTTTGCTCATCATCGCTCCCAACATTAACCACATCATTGATAAAGTGACCCTCCTGCCAGGTCTTTATGGTCATATCCAGATTATCTGATATGTAACAAAACGTACGCGTCTGCGAACCATCTCCATAAATAGTGATCGGCTGATTGTTCAATGCTGCTACAATAAATTTGGAGATCACAAAGTCTACGCTTTGCATGGGACCATACGTATTAAAAAAACGGAAAATAGTAAACTCAAGGCCATACTCCTGGTAGAAGGAACGGAAGTAAGCTTCCCCCAGATTTTTTACAATAGCATAAGGCAAACGGGAATTCAGAGGCGTAGTAAGTTCATTCTGGGGTGACTCAACCGGCTCTCCATATACTTCAGAAGACGATGAATAAAAGATGCGCTTTACCCCTGTATTCTTACTGAGATTTAATACGTTCCGGATACCATCAATATCATTCAATACTAAAATCGGGTTAGCCAGCGTACGTTGCACGCCCACCACGGCAGCATAATGAAACACATAGTCGAAGGAATAGGCGAGCATAACAGCCGAAATATCCTTATAGTTGTTTACATCACACTTGATAAACTTCCAGTTCTCTTTTTGCAGAGGTAATTTGGAAACATCACCCGTAAGCATGTTATCCACGATCACCACAAAATTGTCGTCATCTTCTACCAGGCGTTTGGCCAGCGATCCGCCAATATTTCCGGCACCTCCGGTTATCAGTATTTTTTTCATAGAACTATTTTCTTTATTACCGCCAAAAATCTCCGGGTAAGAATAACCGATGGTTTCGTTTTGGCCGCTTTGATCAGGTACGACAGGCTTTTCTTTCCGGAGTAATTTGCCATGACCAGGTGCAGCGCTATATAGATGTCGCGGTAAGCCTGAAAGGTTCCTATCTTATTGCCATATACTTCGATAAACTGATCATCTTTTCTCAGCTCACTTTCCAGCAGGCTCATTCGCAAAAGCAAACCTTCCATGTTTATTTTAAGTACACTCCGGGCTTCGTGATTCACCACGGTAGAAGTCATGCCGTTAACACAATGTAAAGGAAAGCGCGATGCCAGGCGTAGCCAGAGCTCATAATCTTCCGAGGCCGAGAGTGCTCTGGTTTCATTGAAGGGAAATTTCTGTGCAATATCCTTTCGCAAAAATACACCATTACAACTCAGGTGATTGCCATTGATCAATCGTTCATTGATGGTAGAAGGCCATTGGTCAACTTTTCGAAGTAATACACCTTCAGCATCTTTCACGTCATAACCCAAGTGAAAAACTTCTGGTGTTTTTAAGGTTTCAATAGCGGCTGCCGCCTGACGTAAATGATTGCTATACGCTACATCATCCGAATCAAAAAAATTAACGTATGATCCTTTCGCCATCCGCGAGCCATAGTTCCGGGCTGCAGCGCGTTCGGCATTATTCTTTTTGATATAGGCGATACGCGGATCCTGAATAGCACGCACTACAGATTCGGTATCATCCGTACTGCCGTCATCCACAACGATAATCTCAAAATGATCATAGTCCTGACTCAACAACGACTGAATTGTCCGCACGATATACTTCTCCCGGTTGTAGGTTGGTATTACGACTGATAGGAATGGATCACTACTCATACAAACTGGTCAAGTTAGCAATCATTGTATCGATAGAAAACTGTTCAGCAGATTTTCTTCCCTGCCGGGTCATGCGGCTTCGCAAATCTGTGTCATTCAGTAACCGTTTTACTGAATCTCTTATCGCATCAGAATTCCTGTAGTCAATTACCAGCGCATTTTTTTCATGCTCAATAAATTCCGGTGCAACACCCGATAAGGTGAAAACGGAAGGGACATCAGAAGCCAGTGCCTCAATATACGTTTGACCAAAGGATTCACTCTTTTTATCTACAGGAACATGAACATATACATCGAACAACCGGTACAGAGCAGCCAGATCATTTTGGAACGTTATGGTTGTGAACGATCCCTTCGGCAATTCGTCCAGCAGTTTATTTATGGCTGACGCATAGTTCCCGTTTGTATTCGCCAATACCAGGTGAGCCTGGGGATATTCACCAAGTAATTCGCGAAATGCCGGAATGATATACTGGATTCCCTTTAATTCAATAAAGCGTGCTATCACACCAATAACCGGATGCGTATGAAGTTTATATTGTCGCTTCAGATTTTCAACCCGTTCAGGCGAAACTTCTGAAAAATAATGAAGGTCAAAACCATGCGGTATCTGCCTGATCTTTTCAGGAGAAGCTTTGTCCAGGGTGATGAGAATATCTTTAACGTTTTCAGAAATGGCCACAATATGTGTGGCGGTATAGTTACACCACTTGTCCCACTTTACACCATTCACAAATTCGCGGTAGTGAACCATAGCATGATGACGGGTGAATATGCGTTTTTTGATTCTCAATATCCAGGATGCTGTCAATCCGATGAGGTTGGCATAAAAAAGATGGGTATGCACAATCTGTGGTCGGATCCAAAGCAGTTTAAAAAAAATACGAAAGAAGATTACCAGAAGATCACCCTTGGAACGAAATGGAAATTCAATAAACGGAACGTTCATTTGCTTCAATGCCTGCGCCAGTGCTGAATTCTTTTTTCCGATCAGGAAGAAAGTAAGCTGAAACCGGTTCCGGTCCAAGCGCTCTGCTATCCATTCGAACGCAAGCGACTTATCAACTTCTGAAATTATATAGACGATTCTTTGAAAACTCATTTTTACATGATCGCCAGATTATGCTATGGGCTAGCATAATTCCGTTCGTGTTCAGGTATGGTATTCGTTTCAAATTTAAAAGGAAGCCTACGTTAACCATCAATTTTTCTAAAAATTCTAATGTGTATCTTTAGCCATTCTTACGATAAATGCAAGGCACGCTTTCCAGGACAGACTTACCTGTATACCCGAATAACTTCAACCTTTTACGATTCATTGCCGCGGGTCTGGTTATTTTATCGCACAGCTTCCCGTTAACACGGGGAAACAACGATACTGAGCCTTTGTTTTCCTTAACCGGAGTGACTTTCGGAAACCTGGGTGTTTACATTTTCTTCGCCATTAGTGGCTATCTGATTACCGGTAGTTTTATAGCTTCCGGATCCATCTGGAAGTATGCCCTCAAAAGAGCCTTACGCATTTACCCTGCACTTATCGCGGCTGTTGTTTTCTGTATTGTTCTGGGATTGCTGGTCTCTGACGTTCCTGTATCTACATACATTTTTTCAAAAGACACATTAGCGTTCTGGGTGAAGAATTCAACGTTGCTTCTGGGGTTGCATTACCATTTACCTGGCGTCTTTGTTGACAATCCCTTACCTCATGTTGTAAACGGTTCATTATGGACTTTGCCAGAGGAATTGCGAATGTATATTGGTGTTGGCGTAGCAGGTCTGCTGGGATTATTCAGAAGACCTCTTATTATGTACCTGCTTACAGCAGCCGCCATAACTATCTATCCATTCCTTTTTCCAAGGAATGAAAGCATCGATATCCTGCTATACTTCATGACAGGCTCAGCATTTTACCTGAGCAGGCATGTGATACAATACCGCATGGTGTTCTTTTTTCTGGCAATCGTCATGATAATATGTTCTATATATTTTCAATTACCAGTACCGGTACTGACCATCCCCCTCACCTATTGTATTTTTTACCTCGCCTTTAGCAAGAACAATACTGTGCTGAAGTTTAATAACTATGGAGACTATTCTTATGGCCTGTACATCTATGCCTTTCCCATACAGCAGTTTTTAGTGCTCCAGGGATTTAACGCACCCTATCAACTTTTTTTTCTCTCTTTTCTTCTAACACTGCTGGCGGCCTTTTGCTCCTGGCATCTCATTGAAAAGAAAGCCTTGAAATTTAAACCAGCCTAATTTTTAGGATTAAGCTAAATTCAGAATTCACCGGGGTCTGTTAGCTTTGCAGAATTAAATCAAAATCATGACGAAGGGATATTATCAGTTGGATCGATCAGAAATGCTGAGGTATATTCCAAACACGGTCAAGACGGCTTTGGATGTTGGCTGTGGCGAAGGAAATTTCGGAAAACTCCTGAAAGAAAAATTCGCTTGTGAAGCCTGGGGCTTCGAACCCGCTCCGGTTGCCTATACTTTAGCTAAAGAAAAACTGGATAACGTTATTCCCTCAATCTTTTCTGCAGAAGCATTACCTAACAACAAATTTGACCTGATATCATTTAATGATGTACTGGAGCACATGGCTGATCCCTGGCAAACTTTGCGCGAATGCCAGAATAAACTTACGCCCACGGGACATATTTTAGCTTCCATTCCCAATATTTTATACTTCCATGATTTTTTCAGAATGGTATTCAGCAAAGACTGGAAATATGAGCCTGCCGGAATCTTTGACAAAACCCATCTCCGGTTCTTCACTAAAAAAAGCATCATTCGTCTGTTTGATGAATCCGGCTATGACGTAGTCGGCATAGAAGGCATCCGACCCACGGATTCAAAAAAATTTCTGCTTTTTAACCTGGCTACATTTACGTTCTGGAAGGAATCGCAGTTTTTACAATTTGCAGTTATCGCAAAACCGAAGAAGTTATAATGGATATCTCCATAATCATTGTTAACTACAACACCTTTAAGATAACCTGCAACTGCCTGCAAACTGTCTTTGCCAACAAGACATCATTGTCGATGGAGATTATTCTGATTGACAATGATTCGAAAGACGAAGACCCCTCCCGCTTTCTTCACCTATTTCCTGGAATCACCCTTATACGAAACCAAACCAATCTGGGTTTTGGCTACGCCAATAATGAAGGTATGAAGGTAGCCTCAGGAAAGTATATACTCCTTCTCAATTCAGATACTCTGGTCAATCCAGACACACTGGAGAAGTCTTTCCAGTTCATGGAATCTGAAGTTGCCCGAAAGGAGAACATCGGGTTAATGGGTTGTAAAATCCTGAACCCAGACGGAAGCACGCAGCCCTCTGTATTTCCTTACCTGCAAAACGGTCTCTTTACGTTTTTCAAAACTTCAAACCCTATTGCAGGTCTCCTTTCAAGAATACTAAAAACAGACAAGCACGCTCTATTCAATTACAATGACGCGCACCACGTTGGTGATATCTCCGGAGCTTTTATGTTTTTCCGTGCTGATGTCTGTCATACAACCGGTTATTTTGATACCGATTTTTTTATGTACTGTGAGGACACCGAGTGGTGCCGTGAACGTATCCGTAAATATTGTTCAATCTATTACTATCCAGGCGCATCCATAATCCATTTAGGCGGGCAAAGTGCGCCCCAAGATCTGATGTATATTCAGTCCAAATTATCATTGTCTTTGGTGTGGTATAAAAAGGGATGGCTGAATTATACCGGGTATATTATACAGGTGTATCTGAACTTAATTCTGAATATCTCATTACTTCCTTTTGTAAAGAAAAATTCACGCATCGCCATGCTGGATTCCATACGCGCCAGCATCAAAATATTCCCCTACCTGTTCTATGATATTCCTAAATATAAACGAGGGATGAATTCAAGAAAGGAAAAACTTGTCTATCGGCCGGCTGCCAAAATCATGCAGCTCGGTTGATTCACTTACTATGGTGAAGCGGATAAGCCACCAGTATCAGGTTGTATAACCTGAAGCGAAGCTTCTGTGGAAGTATTCTGAAAAAACCAGCATCGATTAACCTGATGTATAACGGAGCAGAGAAGCATGCATAGATCAAAGCTTTTACACCTTTCGGTTTTATATGACTGGTAATGTATTTTGCTGCCCGTGGATTTTCCGCCAGCAGTAATCGCTGTGCATTTTTATACTGCAATAATCGTGTGGCATACTCCCCGAAGGATTGTTGAATAGCATGGCCTACCTTTAGATCAGGATTGTAGAATAAGGTGATACCCTTCTCAAACAAACGGACCGCGAGGTCAAAGTCTTCTGTATCCGGTAATGCTCCGTTAAATCCTCCTTCCTGCTCAAACACTTTCCGCTCGATAAAAAAATTAGCCGCTGACAAATAGGGGGCAGACATCTTTCCCCTTACCGGTAAAGTGGTGGTCCACTGGTCATTCAGATAAGATGAATAGATTGCAAATTCGTTTTTGATTTTATACAACGGATAAAACGCGCCCACCACGACAGGATGCACATTGATCATCTGAACATACTCCGCGATAACATTTTCAGGTATCTCAACATCGTCATCAAAAAAAACAAGGTAGGGAGATTTAGCCAATGCAGCGCCTGCATTCCGGGCACCGGCACGACCGCGATTCTCCTGCTCGTGTACCCGCACGGGCATAGGCAGCTTTGCCTTGGTTATTACTGCAGCCGTGTTGTCGGTACTTCCATCAATCACAACAATAACTTCGAAATCGGTAAAACGCTGGTTTGCCAAAGATGAAAGCGTGATCAAAATCCGGTGAGCTCCCTGGTATGTCGGGACAATAACCGAAATCACGGGCTGATCACTTGTTTTCATGACTGGAGTATTTTCATTAAACCCTTAATTACGAACCTGTGCGGAAACGAATAATACAATTTCAAAAATCGCTCGCCATGCTGTTCCATCATGCCTGATTTTGCACCACCACTTTTACCCATGAAATGAATCACAACAGCAGTCGGCTGGAACGCCACCGTATAACCTATTCTCCGGAATTCCATACACCATTGCATATCTTCACCATACATAAAAAAATCATCAGCCAGTTTATTGTTGGGCAATTCTTTTAATAAATCCCTTCTGAACATAAAGCATGTGCCCCATATCCAGTCGGGGTAAGCAACTGTGTCGTGCTTAAAAAAAGCACCCATCAGGATACGGTTGCCCGTTTTGCGTGGCAGTATCTTTTGAAGACGCAGCAACTCGAACAACTGATAGAACACGGATGGAAACCGTTGACAACAATGCTGAACACTTCCATCCGGATATTCGAGCCTCGCACTTACAGCCGCAACGGGCGGATGTTTCTCCAAAAATTGCATGAGTATAAGGGCTACATTATTTTTTAAAATAGTATCACTATTCAACAGCAGTACAAAGCGGCCTTTTGCTTTTTCTATTCCCAGATTATTACCCTTCGCAAAACCTGAGTTTACGGGGTTTTTGATCAGTATGATGAAAGGATATTTTTCCAGGAATGTATCCGCACTCACCTCGGTTGAAGCATTATCAACCAGAATGATCTCCAGGCTTATTCCTGTGGTGTTTTTCACAATACTTTCAATACACTGCGAGGTAAGTGTAAATGTATTGTAATTGATGATCACAATGGAAACGTCCATGCTCACGAAAATAATCTTGCAAATAGGGAGCGAGCGCGTGCCATGTTCCGGCTATTTCTTAAAAACAATTTAACCCCGCTCAGCGGATAACGTGGTACCGGAAAGTGTGCCATCAATTCTTCAATGGAGCCAGCTTTACAAAACCCAAGTGCAGGCCATGCTGCCGGTTCACCCGGATGAAAATCACAAAGGTATTGGTAGTTATTTTCATCCAGGGACTTCCATAAATTGAAGTAGCTGGTTCTGCGATCCATCTGCGCAAACTCTTCATCTGCATGCCCCCAGTTAGAGAACTTGTACCAAAGCTCATCGTCAGACCTGGCCCAGGTTTCATGAATAACATAGCTTGGCACCACTACATTGAAGTGTCCGTTTCGTCTTGCTGCATGATACACCGGTACATTGGTGGCAAAGGGAGCATGCTCGGGTAGCCGCGTTTTGAAATCAACAAACAGATAGCCTGTCTTTACTTTTTTTATCAGAGGCAACAAAGCAGGACATACGTTGAGAGCCTTTTCATCACCGGATGGTCTTGGAATTATATTGCGCAGGGCTTTAATGAATTCATCAAAAGCCAGGAAGTACTCATCGCTGTCAATCTGCACATGCCATCCGCCTTTACCCATGCGGGCTGCCATCATGTTTCGCTGACGCGAATCATTTTCCATAGCAGAAAGGCCGGGAAGTGAAAAATCATCTTCGTACACATCAACTTTATTATCCGGATCGGCCTGCTTCAGCCAGTCGCGAAAAGCGTGATCATCAAAAGCGTAGGATTGGCCAGACCAGGTTTTCCGGTTTTTATCGATAGAGAAGCAAATGCGGTCAGCATGCGCATAAATACGGGGAAGGGATTTCTTTAACAGAACCCAGTCATACGAAACATTGAAGCCAACTTTTATCATTGACCGTTCGTCTTTCGTTGTCATAGTTTTTCCCGTAGTCTGTTAAAATAAAAAGAAAAAGCTCTGAAGGGATGATTCATTGTATTGGCCAGCATTACGCCAAGTGATTTCCATATATGTCCGTCCCTTCTGAACCTGTACGCAACATGCTTATCGTATTCAAATTTATTATCAGCGCTGAACAATTGGTATTCCTTTTTCGAAAGCAGCTTTTGCCCGTAGTAATAGTCAAAGATCAGTTTTCTGACTTCGAATAAATTTTTTGCACGTTTGTCTGTTCTCAACACCTGTGTACGGGTAAAGTTATCAGCCCATTCCCGGTAAAAATAATAGGTTTGATCCACGCCATGCAATTTATAGTGTGCACCTATTCTGAACCACATCTCCGTATCTCCGGCATCATGCAGCAAAAAGGGGCCAAGCTCATCAAATACTTTCCGCCTGATCACAGCAACTCCCTGTTTCAACACATCATCCTGCAACATGCCATAGGTTCCCTTTTTCACCAGGTCTGTAGCATGAAAAGATTGGTTGCGGGCAAAAGGTGGCAGGGTACGCTCCCACTGATCAATTATTTCTCCCTTTTCATTTATCAGGGCATACTTCGTGAAAACCAACCCAATCTGTTCATCCGCTTCGAGAATGGCCACGCATGTTTCAAGCATTTTAGTATGCCACCGATCATCAGCATCGAGTTTGACAAAGTAAGTGGCTTTGCAAAAAGTGAGTCCATGATTCCAGTTAGCCATCATGCCCAGGTTCACTTCATTCCGGTATAATTTTATCCGTGCGTCACGATCAGCATAGTGTTTGCAAAGCGTGTATGTATTATCAGTGGAATGATCATCAACAATGATCAGTTCAAAATCAGTGAATGTCTGACTCAATACAGATTCAATCGTGCCTTGTATATAGGCATCTGTATTGTAAACCGGTATTAGTATAGACAGTAGTGGCATCTTCAGGTCTTCACCGGATATTCCATTCACATTGCGGAAGTACAAAGCCGTCAAATCTTGGATTACGATTTTGTTCAGCAGCCATGCCGTCTACCTGAAACTGCAGGGGATCTTTGGTTTCAAATAAATTCCCCTTACGATTACCGAACCACACCAGAAGCTGGTACGTGCCGCGCGCCAGTTTGGGGGAGTTAATCACCACCTCAATGGTACCTTCACGGGCTCCCCTGAATTGCGGAAATTCAATTTCAGACTTCAATGGATTTGTCCCGGTTACAGCATGACCGTAAATATCCTGAATGGAGAATCCCAGGTTTGGATAATCAATTTCAACATCTCCGCTGAACTTTACCACGAGATGCAATGAATCCTTCACCTGCTGTATGTCAATAAATTTGACAATACCTTCTTCCATAGACAGCGTGTTCCGATCCATTTCCAAAAGGTATTTTTTTACAACATCCTGTATGGCACCACTGGTTTCCACACGTCCTCCTTTTAACAATACCCCGTGTTTACACAAAGTAGAAATAGCATCCATGTTGTGGCTCACAAACAGAATAGTCTTCCCGTGACCCGTAACATCTTCCATTTTTTTGAGACATTTCTTCTGAAATTCAGCATCACCCACAGCCAGCACTTCATCCACAATCAATATTTCCGGTTCAAGATGGGCCGCTACCGCGAATGCCAGGCGTAACTGCATGCCACTGGAATAGTGCTTAATAGGAGTATCCAGGAATTTTTCCGTACCGCTGAAATCAACGATCTCATCAAATCTGGATTTTATTTCAGCATTCTTCATTCCGAGAATAGATCCGTTCATGAAGATATTTTCGCGGCCGGTCAGTTCCTGATGAAATCCCGTTCCTACTTCCAACAAACTCGCAATACGACCGCGTACTTTAATAGTTCCCTGCGTAGGTGGTGTTATGCGTGACAATATCTTCAGCAAAGTAGATTTGCCGGCTCCGTTACGACCAATAATACCGATAGACTCACCTTTCCGGACTTCGAAGGAAACATCCTGTAGTGCCCAGAATTCCTGGCTGCTTTTTGAACGTTTAAAAGCGGTGAATATCTTGTCACGGAAATTTAAGTAAGGAAGCTTTTGACTGCCGATCAGAAATTTTTTAGAAATGCCGTTAACTTCCAGGATAGGTTTCATGCCAGATCAGCAAAAAATAATTCAGTTTTCTTAAAGTACAGTATACCCACAATCAGTAAACTAACAGATGAAACAATGCTAATGATCATCAAAGGCATATCGAGTAAAGTTTGCGGCATGATCGGTTGACGGAACAGATTTATCGCGCCATACATAGGATTCAGTGCAACCAGGTATTTCACATAAGGAAGCGTTATACGCGACACCGGATAAACCACAGGCGTTACAAAGAAACCGATCTGAATAGCAAACGGCACAATGAATCTAAAGTCTCTGTACTTGACCATCAGTGCAGATAGCCAGCATCCCAGCCCGATGGTAGCTGATAATGTAAGCAGAAAGGCCAGTGGCCAATAGAAAAATAATGAAGATGACAAAGGCACTTGTTTGATGAACAGGTAGATTATAAACAGGAGCCAGGTTATCAACAGATCAACAGAGGCAGACAGAACAGCGGATACGGGAATAATCAATCGCGGAAAATAAATCTTCTTGATCACCGAAGCATTGCTCACCATGGCATTACCGGCATTGGTAACACAAGACGCAAAGAAATTCCAGAACACCAATCCGGAAAATGTAAAAACAGAATAGGGTATTCCTTCGGGTTGAATTCCGGGAATCTGACCAAAGAACAAAGTAAAGATCAGCATCATCAACACGGGTTGAAGCACAACCCACAAAATACCCAGGGTGGCCTGCTTGTATTTCACTTTGATATCACGCCAGGAAAAGAAATAAAACAACTCACGGAAATCCCAAAGCTCCCGCAGGTTAAGCATGAGTTTATTGGGCGGTCCTATGATAAATTCGTCTTCGTCACGCATGTCATCAGCTTTGCTGAAAGAATTTAAAATTCAACCCGACCAGGGAGGTCATGGTTCAGGCCACAATTTAAAACAACAGCTTCAATAAGCAATTCAGCAAAAACACTCGTCATTACATTCAATTGGCTGTTCGCAAACCAGAAAGAATAATTGATTCAAATATCCTACTTTTGAAGGGCATCCGGTCATGAAAGTTTTTTTTTTAATACCCTATCCGCTTCATCATTCTCCCTCGCAGCGATTTCGGTTTGAGCAATATTTTGATATCCTTCGTCAGGCAGGCATCACTTACCATACACAATCCTTCTGGGATATTCAGAGCTGGAAGATTCTGTATAAAAGGGGGCACCAGTCTGCCAAGGTTCTGGGATTTATGCGGGGATTTCTACGAAGACTGTTTGTGCTCTTCAAGCTGGTTAACGTTGATTTTGTTTTTATACACCGGGAGTGTATGCCTGTAGGGCCACCTATACTAGAGTGGTTCATAGCCCGTGTTCTTCACAAGAAAATTATCTATGATTTTGATGATGCAATATGGTTGCCCAATACATCAGCAGAAAACAAACTAGCAGCATTCATCAAGTGGCACTCCAAAACAAACGCTATTTGCCGGTGGAGCTATACCGTTAGCTGTGGAAATGATTTTCTGGCTGACCACGCCCGGAATTTCAATGCGAAGGTTGTTACACTGCCTACAACCATTGACACACAACTTCATAATCCGCTACTCCGAAACAAATCACAAAGCTCAGATAAACCAATCGTTATCGGGTGGACAGGCTCTCATTCCACATTAAAATACTTATACAACCTTGTTCCAGTATTGCAACGCATTGAAAACAAATATGCAGATCGCATCCTTTTTTTGATCATTGCTGACAAAGATCCATTGATCAACCTGAAACAGTTGGAATTTCTGCCCTGGAAAAAAGAAACCGAAATAAAGGATCTATCACAGTTTGATATTGGTATCATGCCCTTGCCGGACAACATCTGGACCAAGGGCAAGTGTGGATTTAAAGCCCTGCAATACATGGCCCTCGAAATTCCAGCTGTTGTATCACCAGTGGGGGTTAACCTGAAGATCATTCAGGATAATGTAAACGGTTTTCTGGCCGCAACGGAAGAGGAGTGGGTAACGAAACTAAGTCAACTGATCGAACAACCTGATCTTCGGGATAGGCTGGGAAAATCGGGATGCCACACGGTAGTAAATCACTACTCTGTAAAAAGTCAGCAACAAAAATACCTGGACCTTTTCAAAATTGATTAGCTCCCGGGCTTTCTTCAAGCTCTTCCGGCTGATGCTCCAGGTTATACTGGTACATAATAATAGCCAGTGCTGTGAAGTAAAACGGGAATAAGGGAATCTTGTAACGTGCCAGCGATCCAAAATTGTATGTTGAAATACCTACGCCAAAGGCAAACACAATAGAGAAGATCAGGCAGAAGACCACTTCGGGTGACTGGGCATATTTAAAAAACTTCATTCGTGTTTTATACACCACATACAATGTGAAGAATAACGTAAGCAGACTTTCCAGCGCAGCGAGAGCCATCAGCGGATTACGAACCTCCCACACATAAGGACGAAACAAGGACACATTAATAGCCTCCGGGGCAAGCCGCAGCAAGCTCCCCATGGATCCATCAAGTTCACCCAATGTATAGCCAGAGCCGGCATCCTTGCCGGTCTGATAGCGCAGATCATATGCCGTTACTTTAGCTGTTTCAGCAATCCGGTCGAGGGCGTACTTGGGATCATCCTCAGCTACTTTATTCACTGCGAAATAGGCAAACCACAGGCACGATCCTCCGACAAACGGAACCACCAGTACGCGCAATGCTCCGGAGTTGATCTGAAAGAAATAATAGAAAAAGACCCACACCACAAGCCCGGCCATGAGACTCATCAGGATATAGATCTTAACGGAAAAGATTACAAAAAATGAAAACAGCAACAACACGATATAACCGAGATGCAATCGCTTCTCAATTAGTAAATAGTTCACACACCAGGTAGCAATACCCACAAATGCCAGGGTGATGGTATCTTTCAAAATCCCGGAGCCCCAGAAAATAACCGAAGGAACAAACAGGCATGCGATAGCCAGCCACCGGTGTACCTGTGGATAGTGTTTGTAAAAAGTGATAAACAGCATCCACCCTCCGGTAAAACTTATTACCGAGAAAAGTATGGCTGTTCCGCAGTAACTCGAAAATGTAAACAGATCCAGAACGGATGCGATGCGAATGATAAAGAATGAATGCGGATCTGTGAAATAATATATCCGGCTGGAATACTTCCACATACCTGCTCCGCTTTGTCCATCTGAAAACAAAAGCCTGAAACCCACTTCAGGTGATTCAGTAAATGCTTCCCAGATATGGCGACTTCCGTGATTGTGAAAAGCAAATGTGTCACCCCCGGTGTAATAGAACTGATAAATAAAACCGAGGGCAATGGCACCAAACATCTTCAGGTAAAGGGCCGGAAAAAAATAACCCTTCGTTACCTCATCCGTAACCTGTGGACGGATAACGTACGCCAGTATGCTTACCAGCATAAAAATAACCGGTGTTACTATGATATCACGAAGTTCCACCTGCGTATATATTCACATTGAATGATTCTCATTATTAATCGCCTCGCTTCTCCATATTCTTCAGCCTTCGTTTCGCATCCTTGTAAGCTTCATCTTTACGGTTGGCTTTCTTCTGCACTTCTTTAAACCATTTCTTCGCTTCGGCAGTCTTTCCCTGCTTCTCCGCAATTTCACCGAGGGCTATCATCGAGAAGAGGTAATAACCCGAATCGGTAGCCTCAATCTGCTCTGCGAATTTCATACACAGTTCATAATACTTTTTTGCTTCATCCAGTTTTTTACGGGCTTCATAGATCTGGCCCATAAAAAAAGCTGCGTATCGTCCACTGGTAGCTTCATATCCAACCTGGGCACTATCTATCCGATTCAGTATCGCCCGACATACCGGTTCAGCTTCTGTAAACCGTCCGGTGGAGTACAACATGCGAGCATAGTAACGATGGAAGTAAGAGTTATCCGGATAGGTCTGATAAAGGTATTGACTGATCTGAAATGCATGAGCCTGGTCATTCTCATAGCTATTGAGAATGCGCATAAGCCATACCATTGCTTCTGTGCGTGTGTAAAAAGCATTATAGGAAACTTCCTTCAGTTGCTTTAATCCAAGCTCCTTATCGCCCTTTGGAAAAAACCAGAGGATAGGTTTCAGGGCCGGATAATTTTCAGGAACCCAGACTGAAAAGTAATTATACAGGGCGTCACCGAATAAAAGTTCCGGGCTTAAATCCTGCTTCTCTTTGCTGTCTTCCAGGTAATCCAGTGCATTCTTGCCGGCAGATGCAGCCTTACGCCAGTTCCTGCGTTCCTCATCGGAGTATAACCTGCCTTTAAACCCGTAGGCTGCCGCCAGGAAAAAGGAAGCTTCTACCTTATGGGCCGGATAATCGTCATACAATTCATCTGCTATGGAAATCGTGGAGTCCATGTAGGCCAGAAATTTTTCGTCATGCGATTTATCTTTGGTATTCGGCATGATCTTCCACCACTCGATCAATCCCATTAAAAAATAGGGTAAAGGGTGCCATCCGTAGCGCGCCTTAAGGTATTTAAACTGATATTCAGCCTCGGGAAATTTAAAGTTATACAGATCGTTGAGGGCCTGGGTACAATCCAGCTGAACGGCAAGACTTGAAATAAGTATTACGGTTGTATCTTTTTGTGTAAGCGGTTGTGCTGATCCGCGAATGTTCGCGACTAACATCACCAATAGCAAAAAAACCATTATTCTCATTCTGTGAAAACCGCTTGTGTAACCCTTAATTTGCATCATAACTGCCTCTCCGGTCAAAAATCCCGAATCCTTCATGAGCGAAACTAAGTCATTCTTTGGTGCCGACAAAAAACTTCTGTTTGTGCTGCTATGCATGTCTACCTTACTGCTGCTGTACATAAAAATAGTGTTCATTGAAAACGAAACAGCTGCCTTTGAATTTTTGCAAGACAAACCCGAGGGGATGGTACTTCAGGCCATCAGCACATTGAAGTTTTTTTCCATACCCTTTATTTATCTCTGGAAATTCACCGTCATCGCCTTCGTAATCTGGATTGGCTGTTTTATGTTCGGTTACCGCGTTACCTATGCACAATGCTGGGGAGTAGTTATCGGTGCCGAGTATATTTTCCTTATTCCGGAGTTGTTAAAAATACTCTGGTTTATGTTCGTAGAGACCGACCCCTCGTATCACGACATCGGTGCGTTTTATCCCTTTTCACTCATGCACTTTGCGGATTATTATTCACTGGATAAACGATGGGCTTATCCTTTACGTGCGTTGAACCTGTTTGAAATAGTCTACTGGTTTCTGCTGGTAGAAGGCATCAACCATTTTGCCAGGAAAGACAAAAAGTACGTATGGATCATAGTAGCCTGCTCCTACATACTTTTGTTCTTTCTGTGGATTGTATTTTATGTTATTGTTTACAAGTAGTCAACGGTCCCATAGTCCACGGTCGACTGCCGTATCACCAGTCTTACCTGACTGAGACAACTCCGGCTTGTAAAAAAGAATACCTGCTATGAAGACGCACGCTTGCTGTGGACTGTAGACTAGTGAACCGTGGACCACTTGACTGTAGACCCGACTTATTTACTATCTTCGCCCCTTAAGTTTAAATCCGATTCATGAATTCAACCTTTCAAAAGTTTAACAATGTTTTTGGCTGGGCTGTGTTTGGCGTAGCGTTGATTGTTTATTGGCTTACCATGGAAGAAACGGCCAGTTATTGGGATTGCGGTGAGTTTATATCCGTGTCATACAAACTGGAGGTTCCTCACCCCCCCGGAGCGCCTTTGTTTCTGCTTATCGGAAGGATCTTTTCATTCCTGGCTATGGGGGATGTTTCCAAGGTAGCCTACTGGATCAATTTCAGTAGCGTACTGGCCAGTGCACTTACCGTACTTTTTCTGTTCTGGACAATCACCCTATTCGGCCGCAAGCTGATGAAGATTACAAAACCTGAAGAACTGACTACAGATAAAATCTGGGTACTGATCGGTTCCGGTCTGGTTGGTTCTCTGGCCTATACCTTCAGTGATTCAGCCTGGTTCTCTGCTGCGGAAGCTGAAGTATATGCCATGTCTTCCTTCTTCACAGCCTTTGTTATCTGGGCTATGCTGAAATGGGATGTCATTGAAGATGAATCGCGTGCCAACCGCTGGCTCCTGCTGATATTTTATATGATGGGACTTTCCATTGGCATTCACTTGCTGAACCTGGTAACTATCCCTGCCCTGGCATTACTCTACTACTTTAAAAAATATGAACCTACACGTTGGGGGGTTATTGCTACCCTGCTGATCAGTCTGGGTATTATTTTCTTTATCAACGACCTGATCATTCCGGGGCTGCCCACCATGGCAGGTCACTTTGAAGTGTTCTTTGTCAATAGCCTGGGCTTGCCTTTTGGCTCGGGGGCAATAGTCTTCACACTTCTTCTTTTAGGAGGACTTGTCTGGGGGATCATGTTCTCTCAACGCAAGCAACGTGTTGTGCTGAATACCTTTTTGAATGCGGTAGCTTTTATTCTCATCGGGTACGCTTCCTATGCACTGGTTCCAATTCGTTCAAACGAAAATACTCCTATTGATGAAAACGATCCGTCTGACGTGATGAGTTTTGTAAGTTACCTGAAACGTGAACAATATGGCAGCCGTCCATTGCTGTTCGGTCCTTACTATACCGCTCAACCTGTTGATGTTAAGTACGGATCTCCGATCTATAAAAAAGGTAAAGACAAGTACGAGATCAAAGACCGGAAATTTGAATACGTATATGAACCCGGTCAGCAAACCATTCTACCACGGATTTATAGCAGCGATGCGGATCACGTAAAAATTTATGAGGAAACACTGGGTTTGCAGCCGGGTGAAAAACCTTCCTTTGGCGATAACCTGAGCTTTATGTTCCAGCACCAGATCGGGTGGATGTATGTGCGATACTTCTTCTTCAATTTTGCCGGGCGAGCAAGCGATATTCAGAATGCCGACTGGATCTCTCCTAACCAGTGGTTTGATGAATTGCCTCCGATGCTTCAGGAAAACAAGGGCCGGAATAATTTCTTCATGATCCCTTTCATCCTTGGATTAATAGGCATGTTCTATCAGTCGGTTAATAACACACGGAATTTTTCTGTAGTAGCACTGCTGTTCATTCTGACGGGTGTTGCACTGGTGGTTTACCTGAACTCACCGCCAACTGAACCCCGCGAGCGGGATTACATTTATTCCGGATCATATTATGCGTACTGTCTCTGGATCGGATTTGCTGTTATTGCACTGGCGGATATTTTCTCAAAGATTACCCGAAGCCTGAAGACCGGAGCGATCATCGCGACACTGATCGGACTTTCAGCTCCGGCCTTAATGGCACAACAGGGATGGGATGATCACAATCGTTCTAATCGTTACTTTTCTGTTGATTCAGCCGTCAATTATCTTCAGTCATGCGCCCCGAACAGTATTTTATTTACCGGTGGCGACAACGATACTTTCCCGGTATGGTATGCACAGGAAGTTGAAGGCGTACGTACAGACATGCGTGTTATCGTATTGAGCTATTACAATACCGATTGGTACATTGAACAAACTACACGAAAAGTGTATGAGTCCACACCGTTTGCGTATACACTGACCCTGGACAATTACCGGGATGACAAAACGCAATACATCCCCTACTTCAATGCGGGAATAAAATCGATGGACTTGAACAAGTACCTCGAATTATTGCGCGACAAGAACAAGAGTCTGCTTCACCCGGAATACCGCAGCGAGCGCTATATGCTACCTACCAAAGAGATCGTTCTGAAAGTGGATGTTGATAAGGTAAGAGCATTGGGTATCGTTCCGAAAGAACTCGATAGTCTTATTGTTCCTGAATTACGTCTGCGTGTAAAAAGCAATGGACTTGAACGTAAAGACCTGGCGTTGCTTGATGTGCTGGCATCATCGAACTGGGAACGTCCGCTATATGTGAATAACACTTCATTATCTCAGTTTAATATTGACCTGAGCCGCCTTATCGTGCAGGAAGGTAATGCCTACCGCATCCTCCCGATTTACAACCCGCGTCCGGCAAATCAGGGTGAACTGGTAAACATTGAAGCGAGCTATGAGAACATGATGAAGAAATTCCAGTTCAGAGGTCTTCAGGATTCAAGCGTTTACTACAGCGATCAATACCGCAACTTTGTACTCAATCACCGCAGCAGTTTCAATTCACTCGCTGAAGCTTTAGTGATCAATGGTGACTCGGCCCGTGCCCGCGAAGTACTGATGCACAGTCTCACCAGCATGCCGGACGGTTCCATCCGCTATGATTACACCACATCACAAACCATAGCCTTGTTGTTTGAGGTAGGGGAAAAAGAAAAGGCCATTGAAATTGCCAATAAG
Organism: Ohtaekwangia sp.; assembly: GCA_036503775.1. Classification (GTDB taxonomy): domain Bacteria; phylum Bacteroidota; class Bacteroidia; order Cytophagales; family Cyclobacteriaceae; genus Ohtaekwangia. The sequence continues at coordinate 13,391 of DASXWH010000059.1, read as the reverse complement.
ATGTGGACACGCGCTGACCAGCTAGCGGATTACTATATCCGTGAGAAAGACTTCAGCCGTGAACTCCAGGTTAACATCATTATTCTGGGTGAACTACAGCGGACCTTATATCGCTACGGTGAAGAGGAGTTGGCAAAGCAAATTGAAGATGCCTATACAAAACATGGTACTGTTCTTCAGATGAACCGGTCAGGTTTCTAAACAACCGTTAAAAATTTATAAAAAGGCTGTCGGGGTATACGACAGCCTTTTCTTTTTATTTTTGATGCGTGAACAAAGGCGCCTCCATCGTACTGGTATTTTACGCAGCAGCCATGCTCAGCTATGGGGCACTGGAAATGGGACACGACCTTCTTCACTATCTCGCTGCCAATCATCATTCTCACTTGCATGACCACGGGCATTCACACCATCACCATTTCAGCGATCATCAGCACGATCAGCATACCCACCTGCACCATAGCCATAGTGCTGAACCGGCAACGTCTGAGCTTCCGTCACTGATAAGTTTCTTTTTGTTCTGCGAACCAAAACCTTCATTTACTTTTTTCAACACCGCCTCTGGCGAATGGAAATTTCAAAACCAAACCCATTCGGAATCATACAGCGCCTCCCCTGCTACGCCTCCTCCTCAAGGTTGATCTGACCTTTGATTAATCTGAATAGATGGATCTGCCATGACTGACTCCTGCTGATTTCAAGCATGAAGTAGTATCATCTGCGCTTATCACTGTGATCAACGGAAAGTTATTCACATCCATCACGTTCAGCTAAATCTTTCTTTAACCTCATAATCATTTTTAATGAAACTTATTTTACAGATAGGTCTGTACATGCTTTCCTTTCAGGTTTGCATAGCGCAGTCGGGCTCACTAACCGGCTCCGTTACAAACGAAGAGAAGATACCGCTGGCAGATGTTAACGTCTACATTAAATCCATTCAGCAGGGAACATCCACCGATAACCTCGGACGATTTAAAATTCAGAATATCCCGGCAGGACAATATCAGTTAACCCTTTCAGCCGTTGGCTTTGAAGCTGTTGACCAACCCATTGAAATTCTTTCCAACGAAACAAAACACATAGCCGTAAGCCTGGCTCAGGGAAGCCTGATGCTGGCCGATGTGGTTATTACCGGTCAGTTTGAACATGAAGTCAACACCATCTCTCAATTCGATATCAAACTACGACCGACAAATACTTCACAGGATATTTTACGTATGGTACCCGGGCTTTTCATTGCACAGCATGCTGGTGGCGGAAAAGCAGAACAGATATTTTTGCGCGGCTTTGATATTGATCATGGTACTGACATCAACCTGGAGGTAGATGGATTACCTGTGAACATGGTTTCGCATGCTCACGGTCAGGGGTATTCTGATCTGCATTTTCTCATTCCTGAAATAGTTGGGACTGTAGATTTCAACAAGGGTCCTTACTATGCCGACAAAGGAAATTTCACCACGGCAGGGTATGCAGCTTTCCATACTAAAATTGCTTTAGACCAAAACATGGTTAAGATCGAAGGTGGCCAGTTCGGAACCTTCCGGAATGTAAACGCCATTAACATCATAAACCAACAGCATGGTGATAACCGAAGTACCGCTTATATCGCTTCTGAATATTTTCGTACAGACGGTTTCTTCGAAAACAATCAGAATTTCAACCGGCTGAACCTGATGGGGAAATACAACGCCTACTTTGGAAGCAATCAGTTGCTTACGGTTGGTTTATCAACCTTCAACAGCCGTTGGGATGCTTCCGGACAAATACCGGAGCGTGCTGTTAAAAGCGGTGACATTACGCGATTTGGTTCCATTGACCCAACAGAGGGTGGAGAAACGTCACGCACCAATGCCTGGTTGAAATATGTGACTACCGGAAGCAATGGAGGTACATTTGAAAACCAATTCTATTACACCAAATATGACTTTAATCTCATTTCAAATTTTACCTTTTTCCTGAATGATCCGGTAAATGGTGATCAGATCACACAAAGCGAGTCGCGGAATATTTATGGCTATCGCGGCACATACCTACAGGAATCTCTGCTGACCGGTAAGAATTTACAGAGTGAGATCAGTATTGGCTTCCGTTACGATGATGTAAATGACATTCATTTGTATCATACGCGGGAACGCAAGCAATTCATCAGTGATGTCGTACAGGGCGACATTGACGAAACCAACCTATACGCTTCAGTAAGCGAAACCCTGCAGATCAGTCCGAAGCTTTCCATAAATGCTGCGGTACGGCTGGATCACTTTACCTTCAATTACATAGATGCATTAACGCCCGAATATGAAAGACAAAGTGTAAGCAAAGCTACCGTGAGCCCCAAGCTTAATTTCAGCTATGATGTTTCACAGAACATTAACCTGTTTATAAAAAGCGGGATTGGATTTCACTCCAACGACACCCGGGTAGTGGTTGCCGAAAATGGAAAAGATATTTTACCTAAAGCTGTTGGCCTGGATATTGGCGGAACATTCAAAGCGGGGGATAACTTCCTGGTCAACGCTGCAATCTGGACACTCGACCTTGACCAGGAATTTGTGTATGTCGGTGATGAAGGTATTGTAGAGCCCAGTGGCAAAACACACCGTGAAGGAATTGATCTTTCTATACGTTACCAGATCAACGCATGGCTCTATCTTGATACAGATGTAAACCTTACACGACCGAGAGCCAGGGATGCTCCGGAAGGTGAAGATTATATTCCGCTGGCTCCAACCTTTACCACCATTGGGGGCTTATCCCTTCGGATGAAGAACGGTTGGAATGGAAGCCTGCGTTACCGCTACCTGGATGATCGTGCAGCCAACGAAGATAAGTCGGTAATTGCAAAAGGTTATTTCATTGCAGATGCTGTGCTGAAGTATACCCGGCCGAAATTTGAAGTAAGCTTTTCTGCCGAGAACGTGTTTGACACGGCCTGGAAAGAAGCCCAGTTCGATACTGAGTCACGGTTATACGATGAGCCTGAATCAGTTTCAGAAATTCATTTCACACCGGGAACACCCTTGTTTATCAAGGGTGGGATAAGTTTCTTTTTCTGATTCTGAATGACACTTAAAACAGACAGCCACGCTACCGTGGCTGTTTTTGTTTGTAATCATTACCTTTAAATTCACGCATATAGAAACAAATAATCTTCATTTAGCCATCGACCTGTTCAATGAAAAATCTACTGGTATACATTGTATTAATCTTTCCTGGTATTAATCTGTTCGCGCAAAGCGAAACTCCGGCATCCATGAATATTGTAAGAAGGTTTGAAGAGAATTATAACCTCGGGCTTTACGACAGCATTTTTACGATGTTCTCTCCGGAAATGCAAAATTCCCTCCCCATCGATAAAACCGTAAAATTTTTTACGGGACTGAAATCCCAGGCCGGGCAAATTCAAAATCACGAATTCATACGCTACGAAAATGAAACATCAGCTTCCTACAAAACCACATTTGAGAGAGCCTTGTTCAGCGTGAATATTTCCATAAACAAACAATCGAAGATCAATGGGCTGTACGTAAAGCCTTATATCGAAAGCAATGCACCAAAAATGGAACGCAATGTCACGAAATTAAAACTTCCCTTCCATGATGAATGGACAGTAGTGTGGGGTGGCGATACCCGGGAATTGAATTATCATGTTGATCATGCAGCACAGAAAAACGCTTTCGACATGGTTATTATGAATGCGCAAGGGAAATCCTTTAAGACAGACGGCAAGGTTAATGAAGATTACTATGCCTTTGGAAAAGAACTCCTTGCCCCGTGTGACGGAGAAGTAGTGCTGGTGGTTGACGGCATCAAAGACAATAAACCCGGAGAGCTGAATCCGGTATACATTCCGGGAAATACCGTGATCATCAAAACCGCAAAACTGGAGTATCTGTTCTTCGCACATTTCAAGCAGCACTCCATCAAAGTAACCCAGGGGCAAAGCGTAAAGCAGGGACAGCTTCTCGGGCTTTGCGGTAATTCAGGAAATTCATCGGAGCCGCATTTGCATTTTCATATCCAGAACATTGAAAATATGAACAATGCCACGGGTGTAAAATGTTACTTTGATACAATCATCGTAAATGACCAGGCCCGGTCAGATTACTCACCGGTCAAAAAGGATACGATCAGAAACAAGTAAAGATACGCCAGGTAAGGACTTTTATATTCTGCTGAAAAACAGGTAAGTTTATTTACCAAAATTACCAGTTGCCATGAAAATACACGTACTCATAGTCCTTCTGTTTGCAAATCTTGCTCTATACGCACAAACTATTGAATCTTTTGAACAACCTGTACCGCTTCGTTCAGCCCACGTTCAGGTTATGAAAACTCAACCCGATGGCAAGATCCTCATCGGGGGAGATATCGCTTATCATGGTAATATACCTGTCAGCAATTTGATCCGGGTCAATCCTGACGGTTCACTGGATGAAACTTTTAACTTCTATCACGACCCCGAATTCATCGTTCTGGATGTTGAGCAAACAAATGCCGGAGATCTCTATGTACTCATTCGCGAGTACGGTTCCTTCAATACAGTGTTTTATTTCGATTCTTATATTCTCAAAGTAAATGCACAGGGATCCATCCAAAAGGAAATCTCCGCTGCTCCTGAAACGAAGTGTATTGCACTTCAGGATGACGGAAAATTATTAGCGGGAACCTGGGGTAGTGGCAAACTAGTTCGCTACCACGCTGATCTTACGGTGGATACCGGATTTGAAAATGCCGTTACTTTCAATGGTGCTCTGGGAGATATCCTGTTTGTTAATCAGAAGATCCTGATATCTGGAAGTTTCACCACGGTGAATGGTCTAACCCGTAACGCAATTGCCAGGTTACATCCGGATGGAAGCATTGACAACTCCTTTGACCCCGGCACAGGTTCTTCCGATTACATCGGAGCGCTCACGGTTCAACCCGATGGCAAGATTCTGCTGGGCTGGACGTACATCAATACCTTTAATGGAAATAACTACCGGGGTATCGTCAGGCTTAACGAAAACGGTTCAGTTGATTCAGGATTCCAGGGACCAAATTTAAACGGTGGTATCAGCCGGCTACTTGTAACCGAGCAGGGGATTTATGCCGGAGCATTCTGGAATCCACCTGGAATCACACAACCGGGTGCAGGCGTTTTATTTCGCATGGATTTCACAGGAGCTTATGATACAGGCTTCGAACCTGTTGTTCTTGATCTGCTTACAGCCATTGATGCACAGATAGCTATCTCGGGTGATCACATTTACTCCAGTTATACACAGGATTCAGGAAATATATTTGGCATTTCAAGAATAGATCATTCCGGTGATATTGATGATTTATTCAAGCCAGAAATAAGTCGGTATGGAACAATCCGGTATGGCGATGAATTGTCTGGAAAATTGCTGGTCGCAGGAGATTTCATCCGGTTCAATGGTATAGAAACTTATGGTGTCGCCCGTCTGAATGAAGACGGAACTGTAGATGAGTCTTTTCGGTTGAAAAACAATAAAGGTGTCGTAGCCCAGATTGATGTCCTTGAAGATGAAACCGTCATGGTTACAACCCAGGAAAATTTCTTCAAGCTCGATGGTCAGGGCGATATGGTACCTGAATTTCACTGGGAGAAATTTGAAAATCTGTTCAACGTATCAAAGTTTAAGATGTTGAATCAGAACAAAATCATGGTGGCAGATCCCAATCAGGTCAATCGTCTTCATGCTGATGGAAGTAAAGATGCTTCGTTTAATCGGGGTGAAGTATGCTGTTCCATTTCCACAGCATTTGATTTCGATACACAAGATGATAAAGTTGTTTATGGGTCTGTATTCTCCTCATTGGGTGGTATAAGTGTCAATCGCCTTGCCCGTCTCACATCAACAGGACTGGTTGATACTACATTCAACCCGGGTAGCGGCCCGAATGATGCAGTCTATATGATCAAGGTGCTTGATAATAATGAAATACTCGTTGGCGGAGCTTTTACTGAATTTGATGGTGAGACAATTCCACGTGGTCTGGTAAAGCTTTCGGCTGACGGTGAACTTGATCTTGAATTCAATGAAAATCAAAAGCTTTCTTCTTTTGGACCTTTTTCCGGGGCCTATATATACTCACAAGTGGAACAACTCGGAACAAAGGTTTACATCCGTGGAGTTGAAAAGGTTTACGTTGTGAATACCGATGGAACCATAGATGAAGACTTTAATATTCCCATTTCAGTTGGCGAGATTTCCGATCTTATTGCCCAGAAGAAAAACACCAATGGCCGGGAGAAGGCGGGAAATGATTATCTCTTTGCATTGGGATCTTTCCAGGCATCTGGAACGAATAAACCTTCCTTTATACTCAAACTAAAAGTTCAGGGAGGCGGCAATGAAAATCCTATCCTGAGCACCGAAAAGACCGGACATGAATTGAACGTAAAAGTATTTCCGCAACCCGTTGCTGATATATTGAAGCTTCATCTTCCGGGTGAGGCCGGAATTTTTAAGGCGCACATATTCGATTCTGCCGGAAAAATATTTTTAAGCACATCCATCACTGCAAACCAATCGGGCTTACCAGCTGAAATCGATATGAAAAATGCTGCACCCGGCCTTTATTTGCTTCACATTACCTCAGAAAAAACAGGTAGATCCGCCTTCACCAAATTCATTAAAACCAATTGATCAGCAGGAGATAATCCGGCTGATAAAACTATTTGCGATAACCGTCCATCATCATTAGCATTGAACGCTAATTCCATCGGCAATGAAATGGTTATCACTTCTGTTATTTTCATTGATCATATTTTCCGCAAAAGGTCAATCCGGTCAAAAAATAGGTCATGCTGACTGGGAATATATTTTCAATCAGATGCCTGAATACAAAAAGATTGAAAGTGAATTGCGGGCTTTTGAAGCCCAGCTACAAAATCAACTCAAAGCAAAGAACCAGGATCTGGAAACAAAATATAAAGCCTATCTCGCCTTACCTGCTGATACGCCAGAACCTATTAAAAAGGACAAGGAATCAGAACTCAGTTACCTGCAGGAAGAAATTCAAAAATTTCAACAGGAAGCTCAGGCATCGATGCAGAAGAAACAGAACGCCCTGATTAACCCAGTCTTTGAAAAAGTAGCCAAAGCCATTGAAGCCGTTGCGCTGGAGAATGACTACAGTTATATTATTAATCCGCAGGTTGTTGGCGGAAACGACATTCTTTTGTTCGCGAGCGAAAAATATAACATCTCAAATTTGGTACTGAAGAAACTTGGGGTGCCGGTTGCGCAGCCGAACCCACAAATCCAAAAGTGACCATCGAAACACTACTTCACTGATTACCTTAAAAATCCGGTGATGGTTTTACCTTATATTTAAGGTAAATTTGACATGGGTTTTTTTACACTTTTTGCTTTTGCTGATGAAATCGCTGTCTATTCTACTCACTGATGATCAATCCATGTTTCGGGAAGGTGTTGAACTGATTCTGAAACAACACTTCCCTCAGGCTAAACTGTATCAGGCTGGCAATGGCAAGGAGGCGCTTGATGTTATTGCCAAACAAACCATCGATGTTGTATTACTGGATGTAAACATGCCTGGAATGAATGGCATTGAGGTATCACGCATCATTCTCCGGGATCATCCGGAAACTAAAATTATTATCCTCACACAGTACAATGGCGAAGCCATGATTGCCACGCTTTTGAAAGAAGGGGTTCACGGATTTTTACTAAAGAACAGCAGCTCTACCGAAATCATCAAAGCCATCGACACTGTCTTCGAGCAGGAGATGGTTTACGTTACTCCATCAATCCACCCTTCACTGTCGAAAAATGATACAGAAGAAAAAGCTCCTTCTATCTTCTTTACAAAACGGGAAGCAGAGATACTGATGTACCTGAAAATGGGAAAATCAAGTAAGGAGATTGCCGAACGTCTGGCACTGAAAGAAAATACAATCAACAGTTATCGTGAAGACATGCTGCAAAAAACACAGACACGAAATGTTGCTGAGTTGATTTCATACGCCTATCAAAACGGAGTATTTGGTTAAGCCTGTTTTTTACCGGGGAATACCGGCTCGGGTAATTCAGCCTGTGTAAGTTTTAATTCAAGAACTGTCCTCAAACCACGATTTAACTCTTCATGCCGGATAACAGCACCTATGCTGTTGGCTCTCCGTAATAAATTTACGGAACCCATTCCGGAGGTTTTTTCTTCATACTCTTTTCTACGGTATCCTGAGCCATCATCTTCTACCGTGATGGTAAGTAAATCATCATCTCCCCAATGCAGGTGAACTGAAATATTCCATGCTATGGAGTGCTTGATAGAATTGGTAAATAATTCCTGCACCATACGGAATAAGTTTAGTTTTTGTCGCTGCGTAATGGGCACCGGGCTGCCACTTTGAACAAAATGTACGTGTGTCCCTTTCATTGCATCCAGCTTATGGCACAATTCACGCAAGGCAAACGAGAGGCTCATGCCGTCAATAAAATCCGGTGAGAGATTCCAGATGATGTTGCGGATCGTTTCAATGGTAAGGTTAAGATTCTTTTTAACCGTTAGCAGCTTGGCTTCAATGTGGGGAGGAAATGCGTCTGCTTCGCGCATCACAATTTCGAGATCGAGGTGTATAAGGCTTAAAACCGTTCCGAGTTCATCATGAAGATCACTGGATATCCGCTGGCGATCATGTTCGATTAGTTCATTCACCTTCGTTAAAGGCACAAGTTCCGTAGATAGCTTTTCTACCACCTGCTGAAGCATTTTTTCATGAGCTGCAACTTTACGTCTGCCCAACCAATAAAAAAGCCCTCCGGTAGCCGTTATGGCTATAAAGCCCAGGATTAAATAAAAACCACTCATAGTGTTTCTCTGCTAACTATAAACATTTGTAATTTAATCCTAGTTTAACAATTCGCACCGTATTGACCACGGTTATTATTAATTGTGTTGTGCGAAACGAAGTGACCAGAATCGCAACAGAAAATTTCGACTTAACCATACCTTATATATGAGGTTAACCTGTATTATAATGATGCTTCTCCTTCAACCCGGTTTTAAGCAGGAACAGAAAAAATACCAGCGCGTAAAAGATGCGTATCTGGAAAAAGAAGAAACGGTAAAAGGATATTTTCTTGAAAAGAAACTCGGATACGATAAATTCAATCTCTTCATACGTGCCTTCAAAAAAGAAATGAAGCTGGAAGTATGGATAAAGGAAAATAACAAAACAGAATATGCATTGTTGCATACGTATGACATTTGCTCATCCTCAGGCATCTCCGGACCCAAGCGCAAGGAAGGTGATTACCAGGTTCCGGAAGGTGTCTATTCCATTAACCATTTTAATCCTGTAAGTAATTTCCATCTGTCACTGGGCCTGGATTACCCCAATGCTTCTGACAAGATTCTAAGCGATAAAAAGCATCCGGGCAGCGCTATATACATTCATGGAAACTGTGTAACCATAGGGTGCATTCCCATCACCGATGACAAGATCAAGGAGCTTTATATTCTTGCCGTTGAAGCAAAGAATAATGGCCAAAGCAAAATACCGGTTCATGTATTTCCCTGTAAACTGAATGACACCGGAATGACTTCATTGAAAAGAGAATTCTCAGCAGATGCAGGCCGGATTGCTTTTTGGGAAAACCTGAAACCAATATATGCTGATTTTGAAGCGACCAAAAAAATAGCCACCGTGAAAGTAAATTCAGTCGGTGGCTATTTCATAGCCCGGTAAAAAAATCAGACTACTACTTATTCTTCTCCAGTACTAAGGTTACTTTATTAAAGTCGGCAGCAGCATTGATCACTTTCCGGAAATCTTCATAGCGTTCAACTGGTGCATAAATTTGTTTGTAGTACTCTTTCACCGTGATTTCCATTACATCTCCCTTCATGGCATAATCCGATTGAAAAAGAAAAGGCTCTTTATCCTTGTCTTTATACACAATGTTGATCCTGATATCGTCCGGATTTTTAACGGTATACCCTTGCGGGATGTGAATAACAATAGTACGGTCATAACCGCGATTAAATTCATTTTCTACACGGGTTAACCGCTGATCATCACGATACATTTCAACCTGAGGTCCGATCAGCTCACCCGCTTTGAATAAGATCCTCGGGCCAGCCCTTTCAATAAAATGGGTAGACTGAAAATCGGCATCGATCAGGAAATTTCCCGCTCCTTTTTCGGGGAGTGGTTTTGCTGTCCATGATTTAACACTGGCATCCGGTGCTGTTTGCTTAACCAGCTCCTCCACCATTTTCTGCCGCTGATCTTCTGTCATCATATCATAATAGGGGGCAAAGTAAGTGGCATTGTATCCGCCAAACTCGCGTTTCTGTCTGATCTGTGCTGAACTGAGATCTTCGTTAAACTTCACATCAATATCCAGATCATCATTACTCAATGTATAATCCGCTGCCGGTATTTCAGAAACCGAAGCCAGTGCTGACTTCAGTTCGCCTACCACAAACGGCTCAATGAATAATGCCTCCTGTGAAGTCCAGTCTGGTGGTATCAGCGGATAACGCATTTCAAAAACATAGGGTGCTAAAAATGTTTTTGTATCCGGGAAGAAGATAGCATAATCATCCAGGTATGACCAGGAATCAAAAGCACCATCAAAACGTGAATTTTCCCGGCTACAGGTAATGACAGGCTGAGCATTAATACCCAGTTTACCAAACACCGCGAGGAATAGTTTAGTTATACCTTCACGCGAAGCAATCTTGTATTTTAAGATCGGCTCAACTTTTGACGTTGACTCGTCACGCCCCTCCTGACTTACCTTTATATTGGTTTTGACTTTAAGCTCAACATTCTTGATCCGTGAAGCTGCACTTCCGGACGAGTTGTCTCCGAGTGTTTTTACAAATTTATCCAGCGCTTTTTCATCGTCTTTGGAAAGTTCATACAGCAGCGGATAAAACGTTTTTGCTGCATCGTCCCAGGTGTATAACCGGGCCTGTGAACGAGCTGTGTTATATGCAAGCTTATATTCTATCCGCTTCCGGTTCACGTCAAAAAAAGAAAACGCTTCTTTTTTCATAGCCGGTACGTCCTTCATTTCAGCACGATACAATTTCCGGCCATCACCCTCGGCTTCGGTCACAGCCGGATAACCTTCATACGATTTGAAATCAAACTTCAAATGCCCCGGGCAACTCAATGAAAATGAACTATTCTTTACCGGAACATCGTATTGAAGGTAGGCACGATCATACAGGTTTGCCCGCATTTTCCGGGTGAAATAATACTCGACCTCGCTTCCCAGCTCAATACCTTCAATAGCAAAAATCCGGTACGCGTTTCCACTTTCTTCTTCTTTTAATTCCTTCAGATTGTTCTTATCGAAATTAATAACCCGGCCATCTTTTGTAATAGCCCGTGCTTTCAAATCCACCAGCTCCAGCGTACTGTTCATCGAGATGACAATACGGTTATGTTTTTGAACCGCTTCGTCATTATTTACCACAACAATCCGGTGAACGGTAGAGTACATCAGAAACTTGTCATCCTCCAGAACATATTCATACTGCATGTGCTGTTTCAGGATCAACTCCGCCAGCTTAGCGTCTTCCGGTGACAGAGCGTACCGCTTTCGGTCCTTTTCCCATTCATACGGATTGCCCTCATTTGCCCAGGCAGAAACCGTCAACAACAGGTAAACAAAAACGGTTGCCACTTTTATTTTCATTGAATTCATACGATGACTAAAATTGATTTAGGTAAAAATTATTTCTTTTTCAGGATGATGGATTCTTTGTACGCCTCACTGATGTGCTTCACAGCTTCATTCCATTGCGCAAACTGATCCGGATTCATCAACAAGTAGTTGAGGTAGAATTTTTTATTGAACTGTATTTTACCAGGTACAGCTTTATAGGAAATGTCATATCCCATCAGCTTACCATCATGCTTTGAATCCGGTGGCAGGTATTCAACAGTATAGCCTTCTGGTATGACAAACTCGATAAATTCATACTTCTCATACAGGTAATCATTTTCCTTAGGCGTCCTGCGAGTTTCCAGGTTAATAAACGTGTTGTAGTAATCCTTATTGAGGTTCAGGTTAACATACACCTCATTGCCGATTTTCTGAAAGTAGTCCGCAATGCGGAAACTGTAATCGATCTGGGTTGGTTTGTCACGGTTGTCGAGATTCTGAACGGAGTAGGTATCCAGGAAGAATTTATTACTTCCCTTTCCCACCAGTTTGGTTACATACTTTTTCACGTCATCCTGCTCAGCCCGATCAAGCTCATAACCACCAAATACTTTTGGATAACCTGTCAATGTGCTGGAACCTTTCCCTACCAGTTCATTTTTATCCATAGAGATCTTCATCGAATCAGTCATGAAGTTTTTCTCCATACTTATTACCGGCACCATTTTCACCTCATATCGCTTTGCATCCAGTCCAATGAGCGCTTCCTTCCCCTGAATCATAGAGGATGGATAACCAAATGTGGTGTGATCACTGGTGGCATCCAGAAAATAATATTCTCCACCGGGAGATATATAGGTAGCGATCATGTGATTATCTACCAGCGGTGTGGGTAGCTCGCTATACTTATAAGGAAGATCACGTGTTCCGATCCAGGTGTGATAGGCTTTCACTCCGGCCAATTGCAGCATGTTAACGATCAGGTTAGCCATATCCTTACAATCACCGTATCGCTTTTCACAGACATACGATCCATGGTGCGGTATCAGGCCACGCATGCCCTGCTCGAATGCGATGTACTGGATGTTATCCTGTACCCAGTAATACACCTGTTTTACCAGGTCAAGTTCAGTAGTGCTGGATGCTTTCAGTTTATTCACGATCTCCACCAGCTCAGGTGTGGATTCCGTATTCAGTTTTGCAACGAAGGTGTAGTACCAGCTGTACAAATCATCGAGACTATTGATGACATTGACCTTTCCTTTTTTAGTCTGATAGGATTTTACGTAGCACACAATGTGGGGAGCATAGTAACGTATGGAAGGGCTGTTGTCGTCACTTTTCAATCCCGGCAGATTCTGTCCCGACCATTCATAAGTTACTATTGAGCCTTTCTCTGTCCTCTTAAACTGTATCTGCTTTTTGTCATCGTGCAATACTTCGTAAAACAGCTCAACATCTTTGGTTGTCTTTATCGTGAACGATGACTTTCCCTGGGGCAAGTAACTGGAGAACACGTAGCCGGGAATAAAACGGGCATCTTTCAGATTTTCGCGGTATTGCAGCTGCGTGCGGTTCCGTGACGCAACAGCAGGAAAATTAAAGGAGTAATAATAGGAGTCATCGTAAAATATTCCACGGTCGCGATCGCTGTTCTTTTTAAAGTCAGACACATTCATTTCTTTATACCGGTTCTTATCCCAGATCAGTGTCTTGGCGCGGATG
>DASXWH010000058.1:0-3637 GCA_036503775.1 Ohtaekwangia sp. | reverse complement strand
TGAGCATCCTGTGTAAAAGCATTTAAGGCTTTCGAGCGATCTTCCGGATTCACCCAGTTCCAGATTCCGTTTTCGTCTTCGAACGTATAATCGGCCTGGGGTTGAAGCGAAAGCAATTTAGGTTCAGGCAGCGTAACAATGGCGTGATGCTCGTGGATATCCACTTCGATCTTTTGATTCAGGTCAAAGCCAGCCTTTGCTTCGAATGTTCCGGTGATTTTTATTTTTTTAGTGCTATTCAGCCATGTATTGGTCCAGGCATATTCATGCCTGAATTTTTGCGACAATGTAGCCAGTTCAAGTATAGGTGTTTGCTGTTGGAGAACAACGGTATTGTTGACACGCACCTCCGGAGTGAATTGAAACACCTCGCTGATATCCTGACCGATTTGTTTTGCACCTTCATAAGCCTGCTCGGCCATTCTTCGGGGAACGTAAACAAGCAGTACATACGCAGCTATGCATAACGTAATGAGCAGTACGATCCATAAAATGAGTTTTCGGCTGGAGAACATTATTCAATATACTTTACCTGTTCAACAAGTTCTAATCGTTTCACGACCGACTGCGGTTGAAGTATGGTGCCGGGCGATAAAACGGCATTAGCTCCGATCTTTGTTCCGTCACCGACCAGTGCACCGAATTTAACGGAACCGGTAGCGTATCGCTGCTGCTGAATAAGAACGTCAATGTTCTTTTCCTTTCGCTCGTTGTAATGGTTGGCAATAATGGAGCCCGCTTCCATATTTACGCCAGATCCTACGATGGAGTCACCAACGAAATTGAAATGTGCCAGGGCACTGCGCGACAGGATGATACTCGACTTGACTTCACACCCGGGACCAACGTTCACGTTCTCATCCAGAAAAACACCACCGCGGAGATAAGCATGAGCTCCAATAAAACATCCGGCAGAAATAATCACAGGTCCTTTTAATACCACGTGCTCTTCTACCACAGCAGTCTTGTGAATGGCAACGGAATCACGGATTACAAAATCATGACCTAACGCTTTCATCTTCTGCTGAAGTTCGGATACGATCGTTTCTGTAATTTTCCAGGGCAATGTATTCTCCAGGTGCGGAAAAGCATTGACGAAAGAAGGAATATAATTGGTGAGCCTGATCATCGTAGGTTAAGATTCGTATAACTCCAGTGGAAGTGCATCCGGATCCTGGAAGAAGGTAAAACGTTTACCGGTAAATTCATCGGTGCGTATAGGTTCCGTAGTGACGTTCTTTTCCTGAAGTGCTTTTACCGCATGTTCAATATCGGAGACCTCAAAGGCGAGATGCCGGAGACCGCAGGCTTCAGGTCGTGATGTACGTGCCGGAGGATCGGGGAACGAGAAAAGCTCGATCACGTACTGACCATTCAGACTGAGATCAAGCTTCCACGATTGGCGTTCTTCCCGGTAATGCTCTTCCATAATGGTAAAGCCCAGCACATCGGTATAGAATTTTTTCGAACGCTCATAGTTGGAACAGATCACTGCGATGTGGTGAATTTTTTTCAGGTGCAGCATGGGATATGCGAAAGGTTTAAATTTCATAAAAAATATTGAGCAATGATGGATGTTGTATGGATCGTTTTGGGAAGTATTTTGATGCTGGCAGGCCTGGCGGGATGTGTATTGCCGCTGCTGCCTGGGCCGCCTCTTTCTTTTCTGGGTTTGCTGGTGCTGCAGCTGAGAACAGAGCCTCCGTTCACGGCAAAGTTTCTGATCGTGTGGGGTGTGATCACGGTGATCGTGACTGCGCTGGACTATGTTATTCCGCTGTATGGTACACGGAAATTTGGTGGAAGTAAATATGGTATCTGGGGATGTACGATCGGGTTGATCGCAGGATTATGGCTGGGGCCATTGGGGATAATTATCGGCCCGTTTGTGGGCGCTTTTATTGGCGAATTGATGGCACAGAATAATTCCGGCCATGCATTGAAAGCGGCCTTCGGTTCCTTCGTTGGTTTTTTATTGGGAACATTGCTCAAGCTGGTGGTTTGTCTGGTGATGGTGTGGTACTTTGTGATGGCTTTGGTTTGAATAGAACCTTTGTGACTTAGTGACCTTATGCCTTCGTGGCCTTGAAAAAGAAAAACACACTTACATGAATAAATATGCTATTCCCTTGCAGATCCGTTGGTCAGATATTGATCAGAACCGTCACCTCCGTCATTCGGTTTATTATGATTATGGCGCGATGATGCGTATGAATTTTCTCACCGAACATGGACTGAGCCTGAAGACGCTGGAGGAAATGCAGATCGGTCCCATTCTCTTCCGGGAGGAAGCACAGTTCAGACGCGAAATAAAACTGGAAGATAAAGTCACGCTGGATGTAGAGCTGACGAAATCAACAGCGGATTTCGGTCGCTGGAGCCTCCGTCATAATTTTGTGCATGCTGATGGATCGCTGGCTACTCGCTTAACCATCGATGGCGCATGGATGGATCTGGAAAAACGCAAGCTGGCTATTCCGGGAGAATTTATCCGGAGTGTATTTGATCAGTTTCCCAAGTCAGAGGATTTCCAGTTGGTCATGCTGGAGAAGAAGGCGTAATAGGATGTCTATACTTGACCATTTACTGTGCTCTGTGGGCTTTCAATCCATTCTTCAATCACTTTCGGATAATGCTGGTACTCGAGTTGATGTACTTTTTTAGCAATGTCATCCGGTGTATCCGTTGATTCTATTGAACAGGATTTCTGGGACAGAATTCTGCCTTCGTCATATTTTTCATTCACCAGATGAATGGTTATCCCGGTTTCTTTCCGGTTAGCTTTTTTAACGGCCTCATGCACAAACATGCCATACATTCCTTTGCCACCGAAATCCGGCAGCAGAGCTGGATGGATATTAACTATTTTATCAGGGTAGGCCTGAATAAGATAATCGGGTACAAGCCACATGAAGCCAGCAAGGACAATGTGCGTTACATTTTTTTCGGATAACCAGTCCAGCACAACAGTACTTTCTCTGAATTGGGTCCGGTTAAACACCTTACTATCTACACCATGCTTCTCTGCCCGGATGAGCGCATAGGCGCTGGGGTTATTACTGAGGAGCAACACAACCTCTATGGTGGGATGATCTTTAAAATACTTGAATATCTCTTCCGCGTTTGTACCGCTCCCGGAAGCGAAAATAGCTATCCTGTTTTTACTTGACATGGGTGCAAAAGAACTGAATGAATTCCAGATTCCAAATTCTGGTAACAGCATTAATGATTTGAAATTGGAATTTGAAATCTGGAATATGTAACTTTAACTTCTATGGAAACATTTGGCGAGCGTGTTAAAAAAACTACCAAGAAAGTGATCAAAATAATTATTGCAGCCGTTGTGGGAATCAGCCTGATCGTGCTGGCGTTTCTGTACTGGGGAACCTATGAGGATGGTGTTATGGCTGGGAAGATCCTGCGCATTAGTCAGAAAGGTTATGTATTCAAAACCTATGAGGGAAAGATCAACCTGGAAACCTTTGGTTCATTGAAAGGGGTTAGTCCGATTGCCGAAGCTTTTGATTTCTCCGTTGAAAAAAGTGAAGAAGCACTGATCAAACAATTACAGGAAGTGGCCCTGAGCGGTGAACGCGTTAACCTTTATTACATCAAACGATACTGGTCCTTTCCGTGG
>DASXWH010000057.1:0-2447 GCA_036503775.1 Ohtaekwangia sp. | reverse complement strand
TTTTCATAGGGAATACAGATCGTTGAAGATAACCGTTGTTGCGTTACGGTTCATAAATAATGTGTTCAAAAATTTCAGCAGGATAAGTACCTTCGTTTACATGAAATCATGTCCCACAGGTAAAAAAGGCTTTCCTTCATCTGAGGTTGCTGAAGACGTGCTTATCGAAACCTACAGCCGGTTTGAGTTCGCACCTAATCAGGGACCTGTTGCTATTTACAAGTGTGACGAGTGCGGATTCTATCACCTTACCTCACAAGGTATGATGAATGAGAGACTTAGAAAGTCTTTGGAAGATGGAAGTATTGCGCGTCAGAAAGAAGCCAACCGCTGGCTTGACAAGTTCAAAAACCGATAATTTAACAATGTTGACTTGATACGTTGGTGATTTGATGATGGGATTCCCGATTATCAAATCCTCAAATCGACACATCATCAAATCATAACGCAGACTCCGGGATATCAAACGTATTACCCTGATCCGGATCGCCACTCTCAAATCCTTTTCTGAACCACCGCACCCGCTGTTCCGAAGTGCCATGCGTAAACGAGTCGGGTGTAACATAGCCTCGTCCCTGCATCTGAAGCCGATCGTCACCGATCGCGCTGGCCGCGGTAAGGGCTTCTTCGATGTCACCCGTCTCGAGCATGTTCTTCATTTTCTGTGCGTGATGCGCCCAGACACCCGACAGGAAGTCGGCTTGTAATTCAAGGCGCACCGAAAGTTTATTGTATTCTTCTTCGCTTACCTGGCCGCGCATGGCATGTACCTTGTCGGTGATACCCATCAGATGCTGCACGTGATGTCCTACTTCATGCGCAATGACATAGGCCTGTGCAAAATCTCCGGGAGCTTCGAAGCGTTCTTTCAGATCCTGGTAAAAACTGAGGTCGATGTACAGCTTCTCATCGGCACTGCAATAGAATGGTCCCGTTGCCGAGGTGGCAGACCCACAGGATGATTCAACGTTTCCGGTAAAGAGTACAAGGGTAGGTTCGCGGTAATCGCTGATAAGCTTATGCCAGACATCTTCCGTATCCGCCAGTACCACTTTGGAAAAATCAGCAAGCGCTTCTTCTTCCGCGCTGGCAACATAGGGTTCTTCCGTGGTATAACCGGTGTTGGTTCCTGATCCGCCCATTTGCTGCAGCAGGGTCAGGGGATTCTTACCCAATACAAAACTGATGATGATAATGATCACCACCGTACCGAGACCACCTTTGGTGAGCATGCCGCCACCCATCCCGCCAAATCCACTGCCTCCGCTTCTGCCACGTTGATCGTCTACGTTTGAACTTTGTCTTCTTCCTGTCCAGCGCATAGTCGTATTGATTAGTCATGTTAAAGTACAAAACATTATGCCAGGAAAACAGTGAATTTCTTACCTTCAACTAACCACCCGTTAAATTACGTTTGATGCAAACCGGAATGAAATTCAGTCTCTTATCTTTTTTCTGCATCGCGCTGTTGAGTGTGTCACTGACGGCTTGTTTCGTTTCTAACTCTAATTTTAACATGAAGGATGGCCGGGCAGAGGTTGTTCTGGTTTCGGATTCAGTACTGAATGACTCTTCAGTGATCACGGGGCGCATTTACGATTTGAATTATGGCGATCAGGATTATCCGGTTCAGGCAGCGAAAGTATGGCTGAACAACTCCCGCCTGACTACCGTGCCGGATACAACGGGATATTTTCATATGAAAGTGCTCCCCGGTACGTACACGGTGATGTGCGAAAGAGATTTTAACGAATGGCCTGAGTTAGTAGAGAAAATAAAGAATATTAAAATCAACAGGAACGAGAAGGTGGTTCTGCATTTTTACCTGGGTTATGTAGCGGAGTAATACATTGTCATGCAAAAAAAACAAATAACAGGTTAATCAATATTTCCTATATTCACATGGAAACACGTTGACTTCTATTTCGAGTATGCATAAATCGCAATACAATATCCTCAATAACATTTTAAGTTTCATTCTTTTAGCAGCAACCTTATCTTTTCCTTCATGCGCTCCGGAGTATGGCGGGCCTAACCCTGTCAACTACGAAGATTTCGTTGAAGAACAGGATAAACATCCTGCTTTTTCTCCTGACGGAGAATACATCGCATACTATCACTACAGCTCTCAATTGCCTGAACCGGTTGATTATCCCTCGGGCTTGTATATAGTTGATAAAAACGGAAATAACCGGACATTGGTATTGGAAGGCTATCACTACAATCCTGCCTGGTCTCCGGATGGAGAATGGCTGGTGTTTTCTTCTGGAGGCTTAATCCAGAAGTGTAAAATTAACGGAGCCGAGGTGACTATTTTTTCTGGATTAAATTATTTGGACAATCCTCAATTTTACTTTCCAGATTGGTCTTCAAACGGGAGTTATATAATATTCGGAAAGCCTTTCGCCCCTGATGGTGGATTATACTTTACAACCTCTGATTTTTCC
>DASXWH010000056.1:0-9152 GCA_036503775.1 Ohtaekwangia sp. | reverse complement strand
CTATGGTATCCGGACATCGCCCTTGGACCGGTATTGAATATTCAACGGATCAAGCTGAGTTTCTTTTATGATTATGGGAAAGGTACGGGTCGGAACTTCTTTTACCACAACACTGAAAACGCGATCTACTACAGAACCACTGATGAGGTCTATAATTCATTCGGAGTTGAAACCACGTTTGACTTCAACATCATGCGTTTCCTTCCCAAGTTTGAACTGGGTTTCCGTACCACGTATGTAACGGAAAACAGCTATGCCAATGCGGGAACGGTATTCGAGATTATGATCGGTAACATTGGTTTCTGATCACTTGAAACCAGACGGAAGGGAATGAACTGCTCAGGTGTTTCGTCTTGGCTAATGAACTCTGAAATCTGACAGATTTGACAATTTTTGATCGGATCAAAAATTTGCCAGCAGAGCCTGTTCTGAACTTGAAAATCGCCTTTTATACCCTATTTTTGGAAGCTAAATATCAAACAGAACGCTGTGCAAAGGTTTGCAGAGCACTTTAGCATAAGTCGAAAAATTTAAAACCTGCCTGTCGGAAAACAGGCTCTCAAGAAAATGGCAGAAATAGTACGCATGCCTAAGATGAGCGATACCATGACTGAAGGGGTTATCGCCAAATGGCATAAAAAAGTTGGTGATTCGGTGAAGTCTGGTGAACTGATGGCTGAAATTGAAACCGACAAAGCCACCATGGATTATGAATCATTCAACACCGGAACGGTATTGTATATCGGTGCACAGGAAGGGCAGGCGGTAAAGATCGATGACGTGCTTGCTATAATCGGAAACAAAGGTGAAGACTATAAAGCCCTCCTGGAAGGCGCAAGCCAGAATGCAGCAGCCGGTGGTAAGGCGGAAACCAAAACAGAAACTAAAACCGAAACTAAAACTGCTGCAACGCAGCCCGTGGCGGTAGCAACAGCTCCAGCCATTGATACATCAGGCATCAAAGCGGAGATTGTGCTGATGCCTAAGATGAGTGACACCATGACTGATGGTGTGATCGCTGCCTGGCATAAAAAGGTTGGTGATTCCGTGAAGTCTGGTGAGTTGCTGGCCGAGGTTGAAACCGACAAGGCAACGATGGAGTACGAATCCTACAACACCGGTACGTTGCTGTACATTGGTGCTGATGCGGGTAAATCGGTTCCGGTAAATGGTGTACTGGCCATCATTGGTGAGAAAGGTGCAGACTTTCAAACTTTGTTGAAAGCGCACGAAGCGAAGGCAGCTGGAGGTACTACTCCGGCCAAGACAACGGAGGCACCTGCGCAAACGACAACTTCGTCTGCACCAGCGGTGTCAACAGAGCACTCTACCAACGGACGGGTTAAAGCTTCTCCGCTGGCGAAGAAACTGGCCAAAGACAAAGGATTTGATATTGGTAAAATCCAGGGATCCGGTGATCACGGCAGGATCACCAAGAAAGACGTAGAAAACTTCAAGCCCTCAGAATCAGCGACAGCGGGTACGGCACAGAAAAGTGCAGCACCGGTTGTTGTACCGGTAGGGCAGGAAAGCTTCGAAGAGATCAATGTATCGCAGATGCGGAAAACCATTGCCCGCAGACTCGGTGAGATCAAATTCTCGGCAATTGAAATATTCCTTACCATGGAGATCAACATGGATAAGGCCATCGCAGCACGAAACAGTATCAATGAAGTAGCACCGGTGAAAGTGTCTTTCAATGATATGGTGATCAAGGCTGTGGCGTCTGCACTCAAATCACATCCGAAGATCAATTCATCCTGGCTAGGCGACAAGATCCGTTATAACCACCATGTGAATATCGGGGTGGCTGTAGCGGTTGATGAAGGTCTGGTGGTTCCGGTAATCCGCTTTGCGGATAGTCTTGGATTGGCGCAGATCTCCTCGCTGGTTAAAGACCTGGCCGGAAAAGCCAAGAATAAGAAATTACAACCGGCAGAAATGGAAGGAAGTACATTCAGTGTTTCTAACCTCGGTATGTTTGGTATTGAGCAATTCACGGCTGTGATCAACCCTCCGAACTCCTGCATACTTGCTATCGGTGGCATCAAGCAAACAGCCGTAGTGAAAGACGGCCAGCTTGCTGTGGGGAACGTGATGAACGTAACGCTTACCTGTGATCACCGTGTAGTGGATGGTGCAGTAGGTGCGGCATTCCTGCAGACCTTAAAAGGGCTGCTTGAAGATCCGGTAAGAATATTGATTTAACATTTAAAGTTTAGTCCCTCTCCGAAAAGGAGAGGGACTTTTGTTTCTGCACATTTTTGATTGATACTATGGAAAAGATTCACGCCACCACCATCATCGCGGTTATTCATAATGGTAAAGTAGCTATCGGAGGAGACGGACAGGCAACGATGGGAAATTACGTTGCTAAAAGTAATGTAAGAAAGATCAGGAAGCTTCAGGATGGAAAAGTACTGGCTGGCTTTGCCGGTTCAACTGCTGATGCGTTCACCCTGATTGAACGCTTTGAAGAAAAGCTTGGCGCCTATGGCGGTAATATGAAACGTGCTGCTATTGAGCTCGCAAAAGACTGGCGCATGGACCGGTTTCTCAGAAGACTTGAAGCAATGCTGATCACGGTTAACAAGGATGAACTTTTGGTACTATCCGGGAACGGTGATGTACTTGAACCGGATCACCAGGTAGCGGCTATTGGTTCGGGTTCGATGTATGCACAATCCGCAGCACTGGCATTAAAAAAACATGCGCCACATCTCACGGCTGAAGAAATTGTTCGTGAAAGCCTGACCATCGCTGCAGACATCTGCATCTATACCAATCATAACCTGGTTATTGAGACACTGTAGTTTCTGACGGAGGATCGTCTTCGATTTTAATTTCCACCTCACTCTCTTTTTTGGTATTGGTGTCTTCCAGCAGGATCACAAAGGCTTTAAGGTGCGGTGACTGTGAGAGGAATATTTTTAAAATACCTATACACGGCACAGCCAGGATCATCCCGGTTATGCCCAGAATTTTACCTCCGATCAGCAATGCAAAGATCGCAGCCAGTGCATTGATACTGACTTTCGAACCCGTAATGCGCGGAGTAATGAAGTTACCTTCCAGGAACTGAACAACGGAGAAAACAATCACGACCCCCACGGCATACCAGATGCTGTCTTTGGTGATAAGCGCCATGATGATGGGAAACAATGCACCCATGATTATCCCTACATACGGTATAATGGTGAGTACACCGGAAAGCACTCCAAAGAAGATCGCGTGATCAATACCCAGGATCAGCAGACCAATGGAGTTCAGTGCCGCAATAATCATCGTAACAAGAAAGAGTCCTGAAATATATCCCTGAACTACACGATCAACATCTTTCTTCCATCCCAATTCGTCTGTGTTAATAATTTCAAGAAAGAAGTCGCGGAATTTATTACGATAGATGAGGAAAAGAAAAATATAGATCAGTATCTGTATAAAGGCTGAAATGACATTGGTAGTGGACAGGATCACGTCACCCAAAAAGAGACTTACGTTCTTCATACCTTCGGCCACCATTTTATTTTGTTCTGATGTGCTGATTCCGAAGTCGCGTCTGAGCCGGCTGCTGATCTGTGTTATGAAGGTTTCAAACTTCGTTTGTAAGTTAGGCAGGTCGATCAGAAGTCCCGCAATTTGGTCAATGGCAAGCCAGATGAACAATCCCAGAATGATAATAGTAGCAAACAATACCAGCGTGATGGAAAGAGCCGTAGGTATTTTTCTGTCCTCTAGTTTTTTTACCACGGGAAGCATCACAATGGAAAGTAATCCCGCAAGGATCATGGGGATCACCACATCTTTGGCCAGTATGGTGGCCGTAATGATAAGAGCTGTTACCACCAGGAGTTTATAGGTGTAATCCAGCCGGTCAAAGGTCTTTTTTATTTCGGGCATGAGCGAAGTTAGGTTTTATCGATTGCCTTTAAAATCACTTCTGCGGATTCTTTGATCTGTTGTTCCGTGATGGTAAGGGGAGGTGCAATACGAAAACTATAGGGATGAGAAAGGAACCAGTAGGTAATAATGCCGTCTTCCTTAAGCTGGTTTACAATGGAGTTGACTCTTTCTGCGGAGTCAAAATCAACGGCAAACATCAATCCGATTCTGCGGACCTCTTTGATCAGCGGATGTCTGAGATACCGCTCGAACAGCTTTCCTTTTTCTTCAATACCTTCCAGTATGTTCTCTTCAAGCATTGCTTCGAGGGTTGCCAGTGCCGCTGCACAGCAAACCGGGTTTCCGCCAAACGTAGTGATGTGTCCCAGCATCGGATCATGTGTAAGGTTTTGCATGATCTTCTTGTCGGAGATAAATGCTCCAATGGGAAGTCCTCCTCCAAATGCTTTGCCAATGGTAAGGATATCGGGTACAATAGCGAAGTGCTCGAAGGCAAACAGCTTCCCGGTGCGTCCCATGCCACATTGTATTTCATCCAGGATCAGAAGCGCACCGGTTTCCGTACACCGCTGTCTCAGGGCTTGCATATAAAACTTTGAAGGGATGCGAACACCGGCATCCCCCTGAATAGTCTCTACAATTACACATGCTGTGCTATCAGTGATCTGGTGCAGGTCTTCCTCAACATTGAAATGTATAAAGCGGACATCCGGCAACAGGGGTCTGAAGGCCTGCTTTTTAATTTCATTTCCGGAGACACTCAACGTGCCGTGTGTACTTCCATGATATGATTTCCGGAATGAAACAATCTCGGTTCTGCCGGTATACCGCTTGGCTAGTTTCAATGCACCTTCATTGGCTTCGGTACCGCTGTTGGTGAAATAGGAACAATTCAATGCAGCGGGTAAAACATCTGCCAGTTTTTTAGCCAGCAGGTTAGGGGATGACTGGATGAACTCACCATAAACCATAACGTGGAGGTGTTTATCCACCTGGTTCTTGATGGCCGTAATCACTTTAGGATGATTATGTCCAAGATTGCTAACGCCAATACCCGATATCAGATCTGTATAGCGTTTGCCTTCCGGAGAGTACAGATAAATTCCATCAGCCCTCGCTACCGAAATGAGATACGGTGCATCCGTAGTCTGCGCCAGGTTGTTCAGGAATATCTCTTTGCTGAAATCCATTCGGAGTAAAGATAACGGAAGTCAACTTTTGTCAACCACAACCTAATAGAATTGATACAAACAAAAGACCCCGGAAAAAATAAGGCCGGGGTCTTGATGAAACGTATCTAATTAAACCCTAAAAAAATCAAAAAGCTTTGAAGTCAACGCGCCTGTTCAATTGGCGGCCGTCTGCTGAAATGTTGGCGTGCTTGGAAACCTCTTCGCCATACCCCATCACTGAAATGCGTTCATCCGGCACTCCCATCTCGTGCATGAGCTGCTTTATTTTCTGCACACGTTTAAGAGACAGTTTTAAATTGTAATCATCAGCACCACGATTGTCTGTGTGACCTTCGATTAGAATGGTTTTTCCCTGCAGGGCATACTCAACTGCTACCAGAAAAGGATCCATATCTACCACAGAGAACTCGTCCTGATCAAATGTGAAATACAGTGGTGCCAGTTCAATGGGTTCGTTGTCTTTTTTATTCTTGATATTTTCAGCGACCTGTTTACGTATCTGTTCGTGTTTTTCAGAGGTAGGTTTAGGCAGGTGATTTTCTTCCAGCACCTTGTCTTCCCGCTGATGCAGTTCTTCTAATTTTTCCTCTGGTGTTTCCCGCTTGGTGATCACCACCCGTTCTTTTTCTTGTTCTTGGGTTACTACCGGCTGTTGTTTGGGTGTTACTGCTGTGGTTGACGGAGGATCAATTTCAGCGTATGTCTTTGGCCGTGGTTTACGGCTGGTTAAATGAATGTTACTTTTCGGACGGGCCGTTCTTTTTCTTTCCAGCAAATCACACGCGTTGGTGTACTGGCTGATCTGTGTGCGGAATTTAGACTTATAATGACGTGCTTTTGTTTTATGATAAGTCTGACCTGGATTGTCTTGTGCGTTTACGGTAGCGGAGATAATTATTCCGAGGATAATGACCACCAGCAATACGGCTGCTTGTCTCAGTCTGGCTGAGATTCTTGAGTTGGCGACATGGCGAAAATCAAGATTGTCCATATAACGCATTTCCTGAGAGGGGTTGGGTTATCCCAAATTTCGATATAGACAGTCTTATTCCTGGACCAAAAGTCAGGTGAAACCATACATTCGTAGTTTTACCTTAAAGGATTGAAAATGTAAGGCTTACGAGAGAGATTGAGCAAGCCTGCTAATTGGACTTGCGGTTTTGATAGGAATCCACCAATGTGATAAAATCCTTGATTATGTCATTCGGAACCGTCACGGACAAGTGATACTGTTCTATTTTCCAGCCCTTTTTGGTTTTTCGCAGAACACCAGATCCGCGGCAAACTCCCATCCAGGTGGTTAAAAGCTCTGAAAACCATGCATTTTTTCCATCAGATGTTACATGTAAGTCACGGTCATAGGGTTTAAAGTCCCATGCTTTACCACGGGCAAAATAGGGTTTTGCAAAAGCCATGAACTCGGTTTTTGTCCAGCGCTCGGTGGCATCCGTGCCAATGTATATGGCATCATCAGCCATGCTTCCAAAGAATATGGTAGAATCAGCGTTTGCTGCAGCTTTATGCCATTGATCGAGAAACAGATGGATGTCCGAATGCTTTTGTGATTGCGCGGCACACGGAAGAAACAGTGTTAAAAGGGCAAGGGTTAAGACAAGCTTCATTAAGCCTCTTCCGAAAGGTTGATAAAATCAAGTACCTCCTGACGGACATTTCTTATCTGTCCTTCATCATAGACTTCAGTGGCAATGGATTTGAACAAATCGCTGACAATAGAAGCCTTAAATCCCATTTGCTGGGCATATACGGTAGCTACTTCCAATTCAACATCTTCAACCACTTCATCCAGGTAAATCATGTACACCAGGTGATAGATCGCTTCCAGGCGGTTTACTTTATTATCAGGCTGGGCAAACTTCAGGTTGGAAATATCCACGTTAGCCTTGGCCAGGTCTTCCGGGCTGAGACGAAGCTGAAAACCCCACTTCAGGAGGCAGCGTAAATAACGGCTTTCTATTTTGTCGCGCCCCAGAAACAGAGCAAGAATATTAAAGTAACTGGTTTTAACAGATTCGAGGTGTTCTTTGTCAAGTTTGTGATTCATAAATGGGTCAGTGTCTTGTAAGTTCGAAAAAAAACAGTTGACGGTCGCGAAAATACAGATATTTATTAATGCGTAACGATCATTTTGCGGAGGGCATTTTTTTCTTAGCGGCAGTACTGTCGAAGCAGGGTATTAGCTTCCGGATCCCCCAGTTTTTTTGCCTGGTTTAAGTCTTTGCAGACCTCATCTGAAGTACCCGAACTCATGTTTGCCAGTGCCCTCAGCCGGTATGATACGCCTTTTTGAGGCCTCAGATATATACTCCACTTGCAATCATTCAACGCCTCTTCATATTTTCGTAAAGCGAGGTTGGTTCGGGCCCTTGCCTCGAAAATATCAAAGTAAATGTCGGGTGCATCGGCTGGATTCATCACAATCATAAAGGCTTCTCCATACACATCACTTAAATTCTTTTTGAAAAGCTTTTTGCCAAGGTCCAGGTATTGGATGGCTTCTTCCCGGTTCTCCAGTTGATCGAGGTTGATCAAAGCAATTTCATAGATCAGTTGAAGATTCTCGGGTTGTTGATTGTGCATGTGTTTCATGGCCTGCAGAGCTTCTTTGAAATTGCCCAGGTAATACTGGCACTGTGCGATGCGTTGGAGGGTTTCTATGCGTGCTGGTTCTTCATGATGTTCCA
The DNA here is from genome assembly GCA_036503775.1 of Ohtaekwangia sp. Taxonomy (GTDB): domain Bacteria; phylum Bacteroidota; class Bacteroidia; order Cytophagales; family Cyclobacteriaceae; genus Ohtaekwangia. The sequence continues at coordinate 1,357 of DASXWH010000056.1, read as the reverse complement.
GAATAAAAAAGTATTGTACAGCACTTGAAAAATTCTTGTTTTTGAAATCAAACTCGCCCCGCTTTCGTAGTTCTGTAAGGAGACTGTCGTGTGCGAACGTAAACCGGAGTTCCAGCGGATTATTTTTTTGTAGTGTTGTCACCATAGTAAATGCATCATCAAAATTTCCGGTTAAGAACAATACGTTAACCTGTTTTAATGCTGCCGTGTCAGCGCGGTAACGGGCCAGTCGCTTTTGCTCAACAAAGAAGTAGGCAGTATGTACAACAGCAAAACAGAAACCGGCAATGACAATGAAAACCAAAAAAGCGAGGCCCTGAATTTTAAAATATTCTCTGTCGATCTTATACGTCCATTGTTTGGCTTGCTGCATGCGCCAGTACTTGCGTCTGTTCTCTTCACGCCAATCATATACAGGTTGACTTTCAGGCGGAGCATAGCGGGTATCGTAGCGTGATTTTTTTAAAGAATCAGATAGTGTATGATAGGCTTCGTTGATCTCCTTGAATTTTTCTTCAGCATGAAGGTCTCCGGGGTTGTGATCGGGGTGATACTGCATGGCCAGACGCTTATAGGCTGCACGTATCTGATAAGCGTCTGCTGAAGGATCAAGACCAAGTATTTTGTAATAGTCTCCCACAGAACCTGTTTTAGTCCGAATTTACTATTTGTAAACGTCCGGAAGGCAAGGACTGTTATCTGTGGCTTGCCGAAGAGTTTGGAAATAAAAAATCCACTCAGCAAAATATGCCAAGTGGATCTCGGTTTTTGTAGTCCGTACGGGAATCGAACCCGTGTTACCAGAATGAAAATCTGGTGTCCTAACCCCTAGACGAACGGACCATTGAGGAACGTTGTTATTATCAGAGCTTCGTTTTTGCTCTCCTTTTTGCTATTCTCGTAAAAAGTGGTGCAAAGATAGATCGCATGTGGGGATTTGCAAACCTGTGCGTTAAAATATTTCTAAAACATGAAATTTGATCAGGCGCAATTCATTCCAGTCCTTTATTTTTGGCTTCCTAAAATTTATTTAAACCCATATTACAATGACTAAAGTAGGTATAAACGGATTCGGTCGTATAGGTCGCCTGGCATTCCGGGCAGCGATCAACCGTAAAGACATCGAAATCGTTGGCATCAATGATCTTGTAGATCCAGACTACATGGCATACATGTTAAAATATGACTCTACCCACGGAAAATTTGATGGCACTGTCGAAGTAAAAGATGGCAGCCTGATCGTTAACGGAAAGAAGATCCGTGTTACCGCAGAAAAAGATCCGTCTAATCTGAAATGGTCTGAAGTAGGTGCTGAAATCGTAATCGAGTCAACTGGTTTATTCCTCACACAAGCTGA
>DASXWH010000055.1:0-2655 GCA_036503775.1 Ohtaekwangia sp. | reverse complement strand
CGGTATGTTTATGTTGCCGTCAATGAAAGGATCAATGACATCTGGGTACCACGCATCTATGGTCCGGGAAATATACCCAGTGAAATGACCGATGGAAGAAAAGATTCGGGGATAGAAGCCATGGGAATGGATGAAAACCGGAATCTGTATGCGGTTGGATGGCAAGAGAATTCAAAACGTACCATGTTTGCCGTATACTGGAAAAATTGTTCCGTAGTCATGCTGACGGACAGCACACAAAATGTTTTTGGTATAGCTACCGGAATCACTACATCGGGTGATGATGTATACATCTCCGGGTACATGGCAAAGAATGGTCATACAAACGCAGTGTACTGGAAGAACGAAGAATTGATTGAGCTCACTAGCGGTGAAAATGATGCACACACGGCTGACATATTTGTACACGGTGAGGATGTATACGTCACAGGCTCTGAAAAGAATAGCAACAATGTTTATGAAGCACGGTTATGGAAAAATGGTGTGATGCAGAAAATGAATGGACACTATACAGCATCCGTTTATGCCAACGAAGGCTATGTATATGTAACCGGAGATTTTGGCCCTGGGAAATACTGGCACAACGGGGCTTATAAATCACTGGGAAATGTAGAAGGTGACGGAACAGCTCACGTGCAGGTACACAACAACTCAGTATATATGACCACTTCAGGAAAATACTGGAAGGATGGCGTTTCTGTCGATTTGAAAGCCAATCTCTTTTCGCTGGCTGTTTTTAAGGATGACGTTTACCTGGGAGGTTCACAATTTGAAAACAGCAAGGGTACGTATGTAGCCCGCTACTGGAAAAATGGCAAAGCCGTTGATCTAACCGATGGCACTAATAATGCGCACGCTGGTGACATTGTGGTGGTGAGCACGGAATGACCTAGATCTCCGGATCAGGGTGGATGTTCTGCTTGCTCAAAGCAGAACATCCACACGTTCAATTAACCCGGTGCGATGTATTGGTCGCATTCATCTCCCACGTCTTGCCGTTGTCGGTGGAGAATGCCTGACTCCAGACGGGATTTTCCGGGTCGGTTTTGTCCCAATGAAATACCACGATAATGTCCTGCCCCTTGTACTTGTCCTTACAGTAAAACCGGCCGATGTTTCCGTCAAACGATCCGACCATAGGCGGGTCCATGACACCTACATTGCTGTCGGCCCAGTAAATACTCCACAGTTTTGTTTTCGGATTGAATAATCGAAGGGCAACGCCCTCAAACGGTTTGCCATCCACAGTAGTGCGGTACACATCCATATTGCCAATGCCATTCAGCAGCTTGTGCATTTCTACCGTTGATTCAAATGTGATCCACTCGTTGCTGTTCGTCAATCTTGATTTAAGCTTCCTGTCTTCCAGCACCCACTTCCCTACCAGGTAGTCAAAATCATGCTGAGAGGAAGTCGCGGATGGATGAATGTCGAGCTCACCGGTAGGTGTGAATTTTACTTCTCCGAATTTTGAACCGGTGTTTTGAGACTGTGCGAAAGCTGCTCCGGCACAACAGACCATTATCGCCTGCAGCATACACATATGCAAGAGTGTAAATGTTAATTTTTTCATAAATCTTTTATGTGTTTAGAAATGTTCTGGACGTAATCAGTCAAACGGGCAAGCACTGATCGAAGATACTATTTAAGATCGAAACATCTGCCGATGAATACACCCGGTTAGTTCGTTATCAAAAAACCAATCAGTACAATCAACGAGAGTGAAAGCCCGCTGATGAGGATCACTCCGATAAGCCGTACCCGTTTCGTCTGACCTTCAATTGCTTTAACTTTTCGCAGAAGAATATAGCTAACGATCCCTGCGGGATAAGAAATGATCAGGTTCATCATATATACCCAGACCGCAGCCGTCAGTAAAAACCAGACGGCTAATAGCAGAGCGGTAAAGAAATAGATGTCCTGTTTTTTAGGCGGCATAGAAGGCAAACATTTCTAAAGATAGAGCTCACTAAACGATTCACATTGACCGATCAAAATTATACATGCATACAAAACCTCATTTTGTTGTTTCCTGTTGCTCCTATCCGATTATAAAACCGAATTGCCTTTTTATTAAAGTCAGGTGTCTGCCATTGAATAGTAACACAGTCATTCGCCCGGGCGATACCCAACACCATGTTCATTACTTCATCACCGATTCTAAATCCCCGGTAGTCAGGCTCCAGGTATAAACAGTCCACATGCAGGTAGATCCCCGCATCCCATGTAGAAGTATCGAACGTGTAGGTAAAGTATCCCACCAGTTTCTGACCGGACACAACCACATAACAAAACAACCGGGGATTTTCACCGAATAACAATGCCTCTAATCCGGCTTGCTTACACGTGGAGTCGTACGCTGCCTGTTCATACTGTGCATGGCGTTCACACATATCAACCAGCACCGGTAGTTCACCTCGTTCAACTTTCCTTATGACATATTCCATTGAACATTGATCTCAGCTTGTAAATACTCAATGAACCGGAAGAAGTAATCCGGATAGTCCCTGTTGTTCAGGTAGGCTATGTAGTGTTTCCGCTTCAGTCCACCTTTTCCAATTTTAACCGCCTTGAGCCTGTGATTTTTCTGATACGGTTGAAAAGCCCACTTCGCCATAGACATCACACCCATCTCTGCTTTTACCATTTCAACGG
>DASXWH010000054.1:0-29110 GCA_036503775.1 Ohtaekwangia sp. | reverse complement strand
CACCTTATTGATACCGGAATCGAAAAGCTTGTTAGTATACGATCCGGCCTGTGGATTTGCTTTGCGATCCTGGATGATGGCTTCCAGTGCATGAAGATCCCATTTCTCATTTTTTTCATTGAAGCAGGTGTCTGCTCCGGTATGGCACGATGGACCAACAGGATTTACTTTTATCAGCAAGGTATCCTGATCACAGTCGATGATGATGTCCACGAGTTCCAGAAAATTACCGGATGTTTCTCCCTTTGTCCATAGCCGTTGCTTGCTGCGGCTGAAGAAAGTCACCCGTTTTTCAAAAATGGTCTTTTGATATGCTTCTTCATTCATAAAACCCAACATGATCACACGCAGGGTCTTTGCATCCTGGATCACACAGGGTACCAGTCCGTTGAGTTTTGAAAAATCTATAATGGTATTCATGTCTGACATGCTTTAGCGGATCGTGATTCCTTTTTGTTTTAAAAATGATTTGAGCTCCGGGATCTTTATTTCTCCGAAATGAAATATGCTGGCAGCCAGTGCGGCATCAGCCTTGCCAAGTACAAAGGTATCGATGAAATGTTCCATTTTACCGGCACCACCGGATGCAATCACCGGTATCTGCAGCAGTTCATGCAGTTTATGAAGTGCATCATTGGCGAAACCATTCTTGGTTCCATCGTGATCCATGCTGGTGAACAGAATTTCACCCGCACCTCTTTCCTGGCCTTCCTTCGCCCAGGTAAAAAGTTTTTTGTCTGTAGGATTTTTGCCGCCATGCGTATGTACAGTCCAGGTGTTTTCAATCTTACGTGCATCGATGGCCAGTACGATACACTGTGCACCAAAGGCTTTTGATAATTCGTCAATCAACTGCGGATTGCGCACCGCAGCAGAGTTAACACTCACCTTGTCAGCTCCTGCTTCCAGCAGGGGTGATACATCGGCAACGCTTGTAATGCCACCACCAACCGTGAATGGGATATTGATATGGCGAGCAATATCCTTTACCAGTGAAGCAAAGGTTTTACGTTGTTCGTTGGTGGCGGATATGTCGAGGAATACGAGTTCATCGGCACCCTGCTCGGCATACTTTGCTCCGAGTTCCACCGGATCTCCGGCATCACGGATATTGACAAAGTTCACACCTTTTACTGTGCGTCCGTCTTTAATATCGAGGCAGGGAATTATTCTTTTGGTTAGCATTGATTCTGTAATTTACATTTCTTCACGCAGAGACCGCAAAGTCAAATCGCAAAGACCGCATAGTTATAGGTTGTTAGCAATTCGATGAATGGAATCTTTTAAAATCTTAACATTGAAATTTATTAATAGGCCAAGTTTTAAGCCTGACAATTTTAAATACGTAAGGGTCTGAGCGTAATGTACTGGTGCCAGAACCTCAATTGATTTAACTTCTATTAGCACCTTGTTCTCAACCATAATATCAATTCTATATCCAACGTCCATTTTTACTTCTTTATAAATGAAGGGCATAGGTACCTGACAGTTTACCTGGAGACCAGCTTCTCTAAGGTCATGAACAAAAGCATTTTCATAAACGGATTCCAGTAAACCCGGTCCAATATTCTTATGTAGCTCAATGGCTACTCCAATTATCTTGTAAGAAATATCATTTTCGTCCATTACTCAGTGTTCTTTGCGTTTTCCCTTTGCGCGCTTTGCGTGAAATGTATTTAAAGGTTCACTAAATCCGTAAGCGAAACTTTATTCTCGTAAATAGCTTTGCCTACAATAACGGCATCTGTTCCGATTTGCTTGAGTTGCTTCAGGTCAGCCAGACTGCTTACACCCCCGCTGGCAATCAGGTGTATTTGCGGAAAACGTATCATGAGCCATTTGTACAGATCGATATTGGGACCCGATAACATACCGTCCGTGCTGATGTCGGTACAGACCACGTATTCAATTCCTTTGTTGTGTACATAATCTTTCAGGAAATCATCAATGGTTACGGAAGTATCTTCCTGCCATCCGTTGATGGCCACTTTATAGTTCTTGATGTCTGCACTCAGAATGATTTTCGGGAATCCGAATTGTTTGATCCATTCCTTCACCTTTTCCGGTTCTTTCACGGCTATACTTCCCAGGTTTACCTGTTTGATTCCCAGTTCAAAAAGTTTTTTGATCTCTTCATCGGTTTTGATACCACCTCCAAAATCAACTTCGAGTGTTGTTTGCGCAGCAATCGCCTCTGCCACCTTCCAGTTGATAACCTTACCGGCTTTGGCACCATCCAGGTCAACTAGGTGTAAATATTTCAATCCGGCATCCTGGAATGATTTGGCTACGTCAACCGGGTTTTCATTGTATACTTTCTTCTGTGCATAATCACCTTGTGTGAGGCGAACACACTTTCCGTCAATGATGTCGATGGCGGGAATAATTCTCATAGTGATTTCCGATTTACGATTTTAGATTTTGAGAAAGCTTTGAAGTACGAGTTCACCGGTCCTAGCCGACTTCTCCGGGTGGAATTGCACGGCAAAGAAATTGTTTTTATGCATGGCTGCACTGAATGGATTGATGTATTCCGTTACAGCCGATGTATAGGTATTTACCGGTACATAGTAACTGTGAACAAAATAAGCGAACTGGTTATCAACAGCAGGATCAAACCAGCTGTTGGTAACGGTCAGATTATTCCAGCCCATGTGCGGTACTTTCTTGTCGCCCTCAGGGATAAACAGCTTTACCGTCTCATCAAATATTCCGAGGCATTCGGTGTTATTTTCTTCCGAGTAACTGCACATCAATTGCATGCCAAGGCAGATACCCAGAACAGGTTGCTTCAGATCTACGATAAGCTTGTCGAGATTTTTATCCCGGAGGTACTTCATGGTAGTACTTGCTTCACCAACACCTGGAAAAATCACTTTATCTGCTTGCTTGATCTCTTCAGGATCATCTGTGATCTTGAAATTCACACCCAGCCTTTCCAGGGCAAATGAGACGGACTGAATGTTCCCTGCGTTGTACTTAATAATAACCAGATCCATATGTATTTCCTTTAGCGCTCTTTGCGGGTTTTACTTCGCGTTCTTTGCGTGAAACTAAATGCAGTTCACGCAAAGAACGCAAAGCTAATGCGCAAAGAACACAGAGTTTATAGTGTTCCTTTCGTGCTTGGTAGTTGATTCCCTTCTTTTCTTATAGCCATCTTGATTGATTTAGCAAAAGCTTTGAAGATAGCCTCTATCTTATGATGCTCATTTGTTCCTTCAACTTTAATGTTCAGGTTACTCTTTGATGTATCCGAAAATGATTTGAAGAAGTGGTAGAACATTTCCGTAGGCATTTCACCAATTTTTTCCCGTTTGAATTCCGCTTCCCACACCAGCCAGGGTCTTCCACCAAAATCAATCGCTACCTGTGCCAGGCAATCATCCATCGGTAAACAAAACCCATAGCGTTCAATTCCACGCTTGTCCCCCAGTGCTTTCAGGAATGCTTCACCCAGTGCAAGTGCAGTATCTTCTATCGTGTGGTGCTCGTCAATATGCAGGTCGCCCTTTACTTTTATGCTCAGGTCAATATTGCCGTGCCGTGCCAATTGATCAAGCATGTGATCAAAGAAGCCCAGCCCTGTTTCAATAGCCGACTTACCGCTTCCATCCAGATCAATGTCAATGGTGATATCCGTTTCCTTGGTGGTTCGTCTCACGGAGCCTTTGCGTGAAGGTTTTGTGAGGAATGTATAAATGTCTTTCCAGTTGGTGGTTGTTATCGCGCAGTGATTTTCAAGATTCTGAGCTGCCAGCTTTTCTTTCAGGCTACCATCATTGATGAAGATTCCTTTGGCTCCCAGGTTCTTGGCCAACTCGACATCGGTCAGCCTGTCACCCAGTACAAAAGAATTTTTCAGATCGTAGGCGTTGCTGAAATATTCCGTAAGCAAACCTGTTCCGGGTTTTCGGGTCGGCTTGTTCTCCCGTGCAAAGCTTTTGTCAATGAATACCTTATCGAATTTTATCCCTTCATTTTCAAAAGCCTTCATCATTTTGTTCTGCGCAGGCCAGAATGTGTCTTCGGGAAAACTGCTGGTGCCCAGGCCGTCCTGGTTGGTGATGATGACCAATTCAAAATCAGTTTCTGCAGCGATCTTGCTTAGCCAGGTAAATACACCCGGATAGTATTCCAGCTTTTCCAGGGAATCGATCTGTTCATCGGGTGGCTCGATGATAAGGGTCCCATCACGATCGATAAATAATACTCTTTTCATAAAAGGCTGTTCTTATTTCTTGGGATATTTTTTTAAAGCTTTGATCAGGCGTTCATTTTCTTCAGGCGTTCCGATGGTGATCCGAATACAGTTATAGCATAATGTAACGCGTGAGCGGTCGCGAACAATGATTTTCTTATCCAGCAAATACTGATACGTGGCGTGTGCATCATCAACTTTGACCAGAACAAAATTTCCATCGGAGGGATATACCTTGTTCGTGATTTTAAGTTTGGCCAGCGCTTTCATCATTTTGTTCCGCTGCTTAATAATTTCCTTGACCCACGCTTCCTTGTGATGATTGTTTTCCAATGCATCGAGGGCAAGTTCCTGTGTCCGGATATTTACGTTATACGGATACTTGATTTTATTCAGTATGCCGATCACGTTCTCCGAGGCGAAAGCCATTCCCAGGCGTAGCCCGGCAAGGCCCCAGGCTTTAGAGAAAGTTTGGAGAACCACCAGGTTCGGATACTTATCAAGTTCATGGATAAAGCTCTTGCTTTTGGCAAAGTCGATGTAAGCTTCATCAATCACGACCAATCCGTAGAAGCGTTTCAGTACTTCGATGACCTTATCCCGATCCAGCAGATTAGCTGTTGGGTTATTCGGACTGCAGAGGAAAATTACTTTCGTAGTGGCGTCAAATGTTTTTGGAAACGTTTCGAGATCGATATCAAAGTCAGGTGTAAGCAGCACCTGCTGAACGTTCACGGCATTAACATCCGCACAAACGGAATACATTCCATAAGTGGGCTCGGTAATTAATATAGAGTCCTGGTTGGGTTCGCAGAAAGCGCGGATCAACAGATCAATCGCTTCATCGCTTCCGTTCCCCAGGAAAATCTGTTCAGGTCGTACACCTTTCAGTTCTGCCAGCTTTTCTTTCACGCGCCACTGCAACGGATCCGGATAGCGGTTGTAGGGTGACTGATAGGGATTCTCGTTGGCATCCAGAAAAACCTCTGCCTCACCTTTAAACTCATCGCGGGCAGAGGAGTAGGGCTTCATGGTCAGGATGTTCTTTCTGACCAGGGTATTAACGTCAAAGAAATTTTTCGGACGCTTTGTCATTTTATATTTTACGGTTTAAGGCTGCGGTTACTTCAGTTTATTAAGTCTGATGGTAATAGCGTTTTTATGTGCTTCCAGTTGTTCCGCTTCCGCCATACGTTCTACAACCGGTCCGAGATTCCGGATGCCGTCTTCGCTGAGCTGCTGAAAGGTTATGTATTTCATAAAGCTTTCCAGGGATACACCTGCGAAGGCTTTGGCAAAACCATTGGTGGGAAGCGTGTGATTGGTTCCGGAGGCATAATCTCCGATAGCTTCCGGTGAATAATTTCCGATGAACACCGAACCGGCATTGATGATCGTTTCAGCGAATGCACTGGCGTTTCGTGTGTTGATGATCAGGTGCTCAGGCGCATATTCATTAATGAAGTCTGTAGCCTTTTGCTGATCAGATAAAATAATAACGCGACTGTTTGCCAGGGCTTTCTCGGCAATGGCTTTTCGGGGAAGGGCACGTAGCTGCGTTTCGAGTTCTTTTTGAATGGCCGGCAGTCCGGATTCATTGTTCACCACCAGGATTACCTGGCTGTCTTCTCCGTGTTCCGCCTGCGATAGCAGATCAGCCGCGACAAACGATGCATCCGCGGTTTCGTCTGCAATGATCAGCACTTCTGAAGGGCCTGCTGGCATATCAATCGCCAGACCTTCTTCCATTACCAGTTGTTTGGCCTTGGTTACGTATTGATTACCGGGGCCGAAGATCTTGTAAACCTTCGGAATGCTTTGTGTTCCGAATGCCATCGCTGCGATCGCCTGCGCACCACCGACCTTGAATATTTTAGTCACGCCCACGAGTTGTGCTGCAAACAATATAGCAGCATTGATCTTTCCTGATTTATCTGGTGGAGAGCAGAGCACTACTTCACGGCAGCCGGCCAGCCTGGCAGGAACGCCCAGCATCAGCACGGTAGAAAAAAGCGGGGCAGATCCTCCCGGAATATAAATACCAACCTTATCAATAGCCACGCCTTTGCGCCAGCAGGTAACACCCGGAGCCGTTTCTACTTTGAGGACATCGCGCTTTTGAGCAGCATGAAATCTTTCAATATTCGAAGCCGCAGTACGAATGGCGTCCTTCAATTCTGCAGAAAGTGATTTTTCAGCTTCGGTGATTTCACTCTGGCTCACCCGGATAACATCAAGCTGTACCTTGTCATACTGGAGGGTAAGTTCACGCAAAGCATCGTCACCCGACTTCTTAACGCGGTTCAATACATTACGTACAGAACTCTCTAAAAACTCGAGCTCAAGCTGAGGGCGTTGAGTAAGTTCAGGCCAGGTTTCAGGTGAAGGGTTGTTGAATATTTTCATGTTCCAATCTTTTCAAATTCTAGACTATCATCTTTTCAATTGGTACTACCAGAATTCCCTCGGCACCGAACGCGCGTAATTGATCGATCCGTTCCCAGAAATCATTTTCATCGACAACGGAATGCAGGGAGCTCCAGCCTTCTCGTGCCAGTGGTATGATGGTGGGGCTTTTCATTCCCGGAATAACAGACGTGATCTTTTCAATCGACTCATTCGGGCAATTCATCAAAATGTATTTGCTGTTCTTTGCTTTGCGAACGGCTTCAATGCGAAATAAAAGCTTGTCGAGTATTCGTTGTTTTTCCGTTTCAAGGTTCTTGCTGGCAATGATAACGGCTTCTGATTGCATCACCACCTCAACTTCACGCAGGCCGTTGCTGAGCAAGGTGCTTCCGGTACTCACCAGGTCACAGATAGCATCAGCGAGACCAATGCCGGGTGCAATCTCTACCGAGCCACTGATCTCATGAATGCCGGCTTCGATGTTATTTTTTTTCAGAAAGTCTTTGACAATATTCGGATAGGAGGTAGCAATGTTCTTTCCGCGTAACCATTCAACACCGGTATATTTTTCTGAACGTGGAACAGCCATAGACAACCTGCATTTGGCAAAATCGAGGCGCTTTACCAGTTCATTTTTCTTTTGCTTTTCAAAGAATACATTTTCACCTACAATGCCGACATCCGCTACTTTGTCTTCTACATACTGCGGAATGTCATCATCACGCAGGAAGAGTACTTCCACCGGGAAATTCCGAGCCTGGGTTTTCAACTGATCTTTACCGTTGCTGAAGGAGAGACCACTTTCTTTCAATAACTCAAGAGAGCCCTCCTGCAGGCGGCCGGATTTTTGGATCGCGATTCGTAGTAATGTATTCATAGTTTCGTGTAATCGTCTTTTGCTTAAGCAATAAAAAAGGCTTGTCACACCGTGACAAGCCTGAAAATTCTTTATTCAAAATTCACTATAAGGCAATGCCACGCATCGTGTGCAGTACATGATGGTGGTGATGAGTGCCTGTAGTGAAAGTGTTATTCATTGCTGTAATGTGATGCGAAGAAATCAAATAGAACCTAAAACTCAAAATTTTCGGCTGTTAAAAAGGAAAATAATACTCAAAAAGACGAATACTCCTCCTATCGCGGATAGTATAACGATTGCTAACCAACGTTCGGAAAAAGTATCAATCACCACTTCCTCAGGTTTCTGTGGATTTACATAGAGCATAACTTCTTCATTGATTTCGAATGCAGGCGGATTGGAATACAGGGTACTTTGGTAGGTGTATGACTTTCCGTTCCAGGAATAGGTGATGGTAGGGGCAAGGGTGTTTGAACCGATCAACCCTGTTACTACTCCCCGGGTTTTATTCTCTTCTTTTACGACAGCAGCATCCAGGTAGTAGATAAGCAAACCGATGCCTAACAGCAGCATGCCGATGAAACCGAATGAAAAGGCTACGATCCGGAAAATATTCAGCGCGCATCCGCCTCGTGATGGAACAAAGTTTGGGTCAATTTCTTTCTGAATAATTTCTACCTGCGTCAGAGCTCCTTTTAACCCGAGGTTGAATTTGGTGTGAAGGTATTTTACCGCTTCGATTTTTTTATTCTGGCGCAGCAGATCTTCTATGGTGGATTTGTCTTCCAGCGTCAGGGAAGTGAAGGGTGTTGAAGATACAGCCGATGACACTGTTGGTCCGTTACCAATCTCTGCCGCTAATGCATCAACGAGAGCTTTGGCATCAGCCAACGAAATAGAAAACGTATCATGCAGGTATTTCACGGCCTGAAGTTTGTTCCCCTGACGGATCAGGCGGCTCGCTTCTTCTTTAGCTTCCCGGGACATGGACATAACTGATCATTTTTTTATATACAATTTAGGATACCAGGGCTTTAAGACACAAAGAAAACCCTGAAGAATTGTTAAGCTTGCATCTTATTGATCGGGTATGAGAAAGTATGGTATTCTGTTAATGAGTTTGATCACGCTGGCGTGCAGTGAAAGTAAGGAGACACGCATGCAGCGGTACCTCATGCAGGGGAATGAAATGATAGAGCAACAGAATGCGTCAGAAGCTGAGCGTTACTTTAAAGAAGCCCTGCGCCTTGATTCATGTTTTGCCGATGCCTGGAATAACCTGGGGACATTGTATTACAATCAGGGAAAGTATGACGAAGCCCTGGCCAGTTATAATCACGCTGTGAATTGTAAACCGGGATATACCGATGCGTACCTGAACCGGGCCAATGCAGCTTATGAAACGAAAGAATATTATCTCGCTCTTGCGGATCTGGATAAGGTAGAAAAAGTAAAACCGGATACCGTGGCCGTACATTTTGCACGTGCGCTGGTGCTGACAAAACTCAGAAAGTTCGATGAAGCCATTATCCGTTTTCAGAAAGCACGAAGCCTTGATCCGGAGAATATTGAAATCCGGGTGAATCTGGGTACGCTCTATTACTATAAGAAGCAATATGATTCTGCTCAACTGATCTTTGACGAAATACTTCGTGTTCAACCAGAGGAGCCCAGCACCCTTAATGCCCTCGGTATGATGGCAATCGACCAGCTGCAATATGTTGAAGCACGAGCCTGGATTACGAAGGCTCTATCCATCAAACCAGATGATGCATACTTTCTAAATAACCGCGGTTACCTGTTGCTTATGACTGGTGACCTTGAAAACGCAAGAAAGGATATTGATCAAAGCATCAGTATGGATCCCTATAATGGCTGGGCTTACCGGAACAAGGGGATTTATTTTTTAAAGACAAAACAGATTGAAGATGCTATCCGCTTGTTTAAACGGGCTGAAGAAGCAGATCCGTTCATTGACAAGCTTTATCTCTATTTGTCGGAAGCTTACCTTCAGCAGAAAGATTTTTCCAACGCCTGTCTGGCCTATAAGAAAGCGCAGCAGAATGGTGAAGCGGGTAATACAACGCTGAAGCCGTGCAAGTAAGAAACCCTTTCCAACCATTTTTCCGTTACGGTGGTCTATACGTTTATGAAAATGAAAAGACCCTTCTTACCCGTTCTGGCAGTTTTTGTACTGTTGCTTGTCGAGTCCTGCGATTCATCTTCTGATCCGGCTCCGGTTGAACCTGAAAAATTAACCCCCATAAGAATGGAGGTTCTGGATATGTCGTATGACCTCGTGTATGATAACCTGAACAGAAAAGAAAAGTTAAGTACAACACAGGTGTTGCCTGGAGGTACGCTGAAGAGCGATCATTTTTTTACCTATGAGAATGGAAAGATCGTTGAATCTTCCGGTAATGAACTCTGGCGATATGTATATACCTATGATGGCGACCAGATCATTCGTACAGACGAATTCATTGATACGCACCTTACACAACATTATACGTTTTCCTATGATGATCGTGACCGGTTGATCGAAAGCATTACCTGGCAGGATATCCCCGAAGAAGGCGGACTGATCCCGGTATATAAGGAAACGTTCCAGTATAACAGTCAGAATAATGTTACGGAACATCGCCTGTATTATTTTGACAGCGGCACAAAGACCCATAGAATACTGACCAGCTTTTTCTTTTCAGATTATGACGATAAAGTCAATACTGAAGAATACTTCATCGGATATGGTTTCAATCCCAACGTAAGGTTCAAGGTGAATAATCCAGGCAAAATGGTGGTGATCAACCGACACAATGTGATCACCAGCACGGATCTTTATACCTACACGTATGAGGGAAACTTTGCAGAAAAAAAGCAAACCCATTCAACACTGGTTAATGGTAATATCGTGGAGTATGAGACGCGGTATTTTCTGGAAAGTCGTTAAGAGGTTCTTAGTTTATTCACAACAAACAAAACTGCCCCGTAAAGTAGCGATTGACGGATAACGTTTATCTTGCGGGATGATCCTGCGAAAAATTTTAAAGGTGTTGCTGTGGAGTGTAGGCTCGCTGATTGCCATCATCGTACTGTTCCTGGCAATATCGCTTGTACCCATAGACCGCACTTCTGTGCTTCAATCAGAGGCGCAGCAACGTATGAAAGATCGTCTGGATAGTCTTAAGGTATCCATTCATCATTCCTCCCAGGGATATTCCGTAGGATTTGGTAAAGAAAATATAACACCTGCTAAACCTGTCGCACTGGCTGGCTATGGAAGCAGACGGGGTAAGTCCTATACTTCTGTGCGTGATTCCATCTATGTGCGTACGATTGTCATACAGAATGGTGATCAGCGTTATGCGATTGTAAGTGCCGACTTGTTGATCATTCCACCCACAGTAGTGGAGATATTGGAAAAGAAACTTCCGGACATTGGCTTCTCAATCAATAACACATACCTGGGTGCTGTTCATACCCATAACAGTATCGGAAACTGGGGCGAAGGGGTAACCGGATTCATGTTTGGTTTTTATCAGGATACGGTTGTTCAGTTTATTGCTGATAAGATCATCCGTTGCATTGACAAGGCATCACATCAGCTTTTGCCAGCCACATTGCAGACCGCTGCGATTCCGATTGATGCACCGGTACGCAATCGCCTCACCAACAACAACCCCGTTGATTCGCTGTTCCGGGTCATTGAGGTGCAGCGGAGTGATAGCAGCAAGCTTTTATTTATGAGTTACACGGCTCATGCCACATGTTTATTTTCACGCGACCTGTCACTCTCACGTGATTATCCCGGAAAACTGGTTGATCAGATGGAAGCTTCAGGATATACCTTTGCCATGTTTATGGCAGGGGCAGTGGGAAGTCATGGCTGCAACCCACCTGAATTTGGTGAGCCCTGCATTGACTGGATGACGGAGCAGATTCAAACGAAGTTCAATGAAGAGAAATTCCGATTACATCCGGTGCACGATTCGGTATTGACCATGATCCGTGTTCCGCTTGAACTCCCTAAAGCGCAGGCAAAAGTATTGGAGAATGTGGCGATGCGTCCGTGGCTGTTCAAATCAGCATTCGGTGAATACCCGGTATATCTCACAGCCCTTCGTATTGGTGATGTTGTACTGCTGGGTACGCCTTGTGATTTTTCGGGCGAACTCTCTCCACCCATTGATTCCCTGGCAGAAAGTCTTCATGTACATTCGATGATCACCAGTTTCAATGGTGGTTATATCGGGTATGTAACACCCGGAAAGTATTATGACTTCAAACACTATGAAACTCAGCTGATGAATTGGTATGGTGTTGGAAGCGGTGAATATATTTCAGAAAGTATGGAATATTTGCTCCGGACCATTTCGGATAAGCAGTCCAGGTAATCAGACTTTCCTTCATGTCATATCCTATTTTTGAAGTACTTCCTCAACTCCGGCAGACCTTATCCGTCAGTAAAACGGTTTTGCTTCAGGCACCTCCCGGTGCAGGAAAATCAACGGTGCTTCCGTTAGAGCTGATGAATGAATCCTGGCTGGAGAATCAGAAGATCATTATGCTGGAGCCTCGAAGACTGGCTGCAAAATCAGTAGCACAACGCATGGCCAATCTTCAGAACGAAAGTTTGGGTGAAGGCGTAGGCTATCGCGTTCGGTTTGATTCCAATGTTGGAAAGAATACGCGTATCGAGGTGGTCACAGAAGGTATTCTGACACGCATGCTTCAACATGACAATGCCCTGGAAGGCGTGGGCATGGTGATCTTTGATGAATTTCATGAACGCAGTCTGCAGGCCGATCTGGCCCTGGCGCTGTGCTTACAGGTGCAACAGGTGCTGCGTGATGATCTGCGTATCCTCATCATGTCGGCAACACTGGATGGAGAGCAGATCCTTTCAGCGTTGGGAAAGGTTCCTGTACTCTCTTCGCTTGGTAAACAATTTCCGGTGGAGATAAAGTATACAAAGGATAAGGACGATATTCATGTTACTACAAGAGTCGTTACGGCTATCCGGAGATCCATCCGTGATGATGAAGGTGATATCCTGGTGTTTCTTCCGGGCGCCTGGGAAATCAATAAAGTACAATCTATTCTGGAGGAAGAGAATCCAGGGGTAAGCATTCAACCACTGTATGGTGATCTTCCTTTTAACAAGCAACAGCAAGCCATACTTCCTGATCCGGGTGGAAAACGAAAAGTTGTACTGGCCACATCCATTGCAGAAACTTCTCTTACCATTGAAGGGATCAGGGTAGTGATCGACAGTGGTTTGTCACGTGTACCACGATTTGACCCGCGAAGCGGGCTTACACGACTTGAAACCGTTCGTGTTACAAAAGATGCTGCAGACCAGCGTGCCGGTCGTGCAGGAAGGTTGTTAGCAGGTACCTGTTATCGTTTATGGAATGAAGGTATACAAGCTTCATTGCAGGAGAGCAGGAGACCTGAAATCCTGGAAGCAGATCTGGCTCCGTTGATGCTGGAATTAAGTCAGTGGGGAATTCAGGACATCAAGGAATTGAAGTGGATCACGCCACCACCCTTTGGTGCTGTGCAGCAGGCCAGGGAATTGTTAATTCAACTTCACGCTATCGAGAACGGAACAATAACAGCACGGGGTAAGGAGATGCTCCGGCTGCCGACTCATCCACGGATAGCACATCTGTTATTAGAAGCACCCGATGCATTAAAATCGCTGGCTGCTGATGTGGCGGCATTGCTGGAAGAACGTGACCCTATGGAAAAGGAAAAGGGAGCAGATCTTTCTCTCCGTATTGAAATATTGCGCAGGTGGCGAAGCGGTGAGCGTGTTTTTGCAGACCGCAATGTGTTGGATCGTATTGAGAAACTTGCTGCGAACTGGCGCAGGCTTCTTCACATGCATCAGGATAATACTATGCCGGGGCATTTCGATGTTGGCAGATTACTGATTGCAGCTTACCCGGAACGTATCGCTCAGCAGCTTACAGAATTCGGAGAACGTTATAAAATGTCGAATGGCCGTGTGGCCCGGTTACAGGGTCATGATCCGTTGGTAAGAGAGCCCTGGCTTTGCATCGCCCTGCTGGATGCCGGAAGTGGTGAAGGAAAAATTTTTATGGCTGCAGCCGTAAGCGTGAGTGATTTATTTTCAGAAGCTGAAGAGCAGGAAGTTGTCTACTGGGATGATGAGCGTGGAATGGTAGCTGCTGTGCTGGAGAAAACCCTACAGGGACTGCGGCTTGATAGTAAACCGATTCATAAGATTGCAGAAGAGAAACGGGTTCCGGTTTTGTGCACCATGATACGTGAGAAAGGATTAAGTATTCTGGGCTGGGGAGAGTCACAGCAATACTGGCAGGCACGGGTAATGAGTTTACGGGCATGGCGGAAAGATGAAGACTGGCCGGATGTCAGTGATGCTCATCTGGCGGAAACTGTTGATACCTGGCTTTCACCTTTTTTGATAAATGTGTCTAAACAGATTGAGCTTCAGCGATTGAATTGGGATGAAATTCTTCCGACACTTTTATCATGGGATCTGGGCAGTACGTTGGATTCACTTGCTCCATCCAAAATTAAAGTACCCAGTGGTTCACTGATTCAGGTGCAATATTTCAAGGATGGGCGTTTACCCGTGATGGAAGTAAGACTTCAGGAAATGTTCGGCCTGCTGGAAACACCTACGATCAATGCGGGAAGAACGAAGGTGGTTCTGCATTTACTTTCTCCCGGCTATAAACCTGTTCAGGTCACGCAGGACCTCCGGAGTTTCTGGCAAACTACGTATCACGAAGTGCGGAAGGAATTACGGATGCGATATCCCAAACATCACTGGCCTGAAGATCCGTGGACAGCAGAAGCAGTGCGGGGTGTTAAACGAAAGCATTAGCCTTCGTGCTCGCGCTTGATCTTGACTTTAGCCTGTGGCCCCACCTGGATAGGTACTTTCTCGATTTCAAGGTTAGCCGCTTCAATACCGTAAAGTTCCTCTGTAGAAAGACTGTGCTCTTTCATCAGGCGGTAACCCTGAATGATAAAGCGATCGAAGGTGGAAATCTCACTGTCGGTTGATGCCCATGAATGCAGGATGATAAACTTGAAGTCAGACATCATGCTGTACTTATGCAGCGAAGGGTAGGGGCTTGTCAGGTCAATCTCTCCCGCATCCGCCATTTCATGAATGATCTTATTGAAGAGCAGGTTCACGCGATGGTCTGTTTTGAATCCGAGTTTGATCCGGATAAAGAAACATTTTTTCGGAATAATGGTGTCGACCATGTATTTACTGGAGAAGGGACTGTCTACCGTATCTACGTGAACAAACCAATACACATCGGCACGCTTCGGCCGTTTCTTGAAAATCGAATAAATGATGTTAGAGTCGATATACCGTTTACTGTCAGCCATGGCAAGGTAAACCAGGTTGGTGGCTTCTTTGGCAACGGTAGTATCGGCCTGAAGATCCTGGATCATTCCTACATAATGTTTTAAGTCCACGAACTCCGTATGCCGTTCACGTAAATGACGGGCACGTAACAGGATGAACATCATCAGAAAAAAGAGGGATGCCATGGCAAAGGTGAACCATCCACCGTGGCTGAATTTGCTCAGGTTAGAAATCAGGAAAGCTCCCTCAATGGAAAAGAAGACTATTCCCAGCAAGGCTGAACGATACGTTGATTTCCGCGACACTGAAAAGTAAAAGATCAGCAATGAGGTAGTCATCAGCATATCGAAGGTGATGGCTAGACCGTAAGCACCTTCCATTCTTTTGGATTCCTTGAAAATGAGTACAACGAGAATACAACCCAGCATCAGGATCCAGTTGATAGCGGGAATGTAGATCTGTCCTTTGGATTGATTTGGATAGCGAACACGCGTAGCGGGCCATAGTTTTAATTTCATGGCTTCGTTCACCAGCGTGAAGGTTCCGGAGATCAATGCCTGACTCGCAATAATGGTAGCCATAGTAGCAAGCACGATCCCGAAGATCAGTATGCTCTCTGGCATGATTTCAAAGAAAGGTATCTTATCGCCTAAAGTCTGTCCCTGGTGCTCAAGCAGCCAGGCACCCTGACCGAAGTAGCTTAATAATAACGCTATCTTTACAAAACCCCAGCCTACACGAATGTTCGACTTCCCGCAGTGGCCGAGATCGGAGTACATTGCTTCCGCTCCTGTAGTACACAGAAATACAGCGCCCAGAATCCAGAAACCTCCAGGGTATTTCACGAGCAGGTCAAACGCATAAACGGGGTTCACGGCTTTCAATACTTCGAGGTTATGCACCAGGTGTGACAAACCGATAATGGCAATGAACGTGAACCAGACAAGCATCACCGGTCCGAATGTTTTTCCCACTACGCCACTTCCGAATTGCTGGAACAGAAACAGTCCTACAAGAATGACGATAACAATGGTGAGAATGGTGCTGTGGGAGATATCGGGATTAATGGCCCGGAGGCCTTCTACAGCTGATGTTACACTGATAGCCGGGGTGATAAAACCATCGGAGATCAATGTAGCGCAGCCGATCACAGCAGGAAAGATAACCCACTGGGCCTTATATCTTCGGACAAGTGCATAGAGTGCGAAAATTCCTCCTTCACCCTTGTTGTCTGCACTGAGCGCGAGGTAAACATATTTGATGGTAGTGATCAGGGTGAGTGTCCAGAATACACAGGATAGCCCTCCGAAGATAAGGTCTTCCGTTATCTGGTGCTGACCAACGATAAAACGAAATGTGTATATCGGTGAGGTACCAATGTCACCATAGATGATTCCAAGAGAAATCAATACTCCGGCAGCCGAAAGGGGAGTAATATACTTATCACTTGAATTTGCCATACTATTGAACTCCGTCTTTTGGACGGGCTATAATAAGCCGGTTGCTTTTGTCATAGGAAAAATAACTCACCATCCAGCTCATCAGCACAAAGAATTTATTCTTGAAACCCATGATGGATATCAGGTGGATAAACATCCAGATGAACCAGGCAAACAGGCCTTGTGTCTTGAATACCTTCAGATCGGCTACGGCACGGTTACGTCCGATAGTAGCCATTGATCCTTTATCACTATAACGGAAAGGTTTTAGTGGTTTCTTCTGGATGAGCCTTTTGATGTTTTTAGCTACAAGCTTGCCTTGTTGCATGGCGGGTTGTGCCATCTGCGGATGCCCTTGCGGAAATTCCGGATCACCTTCCATTAAGCAGGCGTCACCAACCGCAAAGATATTTTCGTAACCTTTAATCCGGTTGAATTCATCAACCTTGATCCTATTGCCTCTACCCAGGCTTTCGGCAGATAAACCTGCAATGGGCTGTCCTTTAACTCCGGCTGCCCAGATAAGGGAACGACTGATGAGCTTCTCTCCTGTATTGAAGATCACTTCGTGACCATCATATGACTTTACGGCACAGTTCAGGTGAACTTTTACACCCATTCGTTGAAGATATTCGAGAGCCTTCCGGGAAGCCTTTTCACTCATTCCATTTAACACCTTGGCATTTGCTTCCACCAGGTGAATGTCCATGTGACTTAGTTCCAGCTCGGGATAGTCTTTCGGAAAAACGTGATTTTTTAGTTCGCTTAAAGCACCTGCCAGTTCAACACCGGTTGGTCCGCCTCCTACAATAACAAAATCCATCAGGCTGTTCACCAACTCAGGGTCATCGGTCAAAAGCGCAGTTTCAAAATTCCGGATGATTAAATTTCTCAGTTTGATCGAGTCTATGATCGTCTTCATAGGCATGGCGTTTTCTTCAACGTCTTTCATGCCATAAAAATTGGTAGTTGCCCCGTTAGCAATAACCAGGTAGTCGTATTTCACACTACCAATAGACGTCTCGATGCAGTTCTCTACCGGATTGATTTGGTTAACCTCCCCAAGCCTGAAGAAGAAATCCGGCCGGGATCCGAAACGTTTACGGAAAGGAAATACGATGGAGCTTGATTCAAGTGCAGATGTTGCGACCTGGTATAGAAGGGGTTGGAAACAATGATGATTGTACTTGTCGAAGAGAACCGTTTGTGCTTTGAAGCCACTCATCTCCCGAACAACTTCGATACCGCCAAAGCCACCGCCAATCACAATAACACGGGGTTTGCCCAGGTCTGCTATACGCGTACGCGTGGTAATTAATTTGGGCATGGATGATTTAAAAAGCCGTTAACCAAATGACGGGCGTAAAGTTAATCCCCTTCTGACATTCGCAAAAAGAAAACCATAGAATTTGGGTTTTGTAAAACAACGTCATTTTTCGACTGTTCATCGGTAGCCGAAATTATTTAGGCTGGGCTACAGGGTTAACACCAAAAGGAACTGTACTTTTGTTCAATAACCCCTAAAATCAACTTCTTATGATTAGAAAGTTTGTTTTCGTACTGCCGGTTGCCGCGCTAATCGCGGGTTGCGACACTAAAGAAAAGGACATGTTAAAGTCTCAGGTAGATTCCCTGAAAGTAGAATTGGAAACCAGTCAGAAAATGGCTGAAACATTAACAGAAGTAGGCGTGTTGATGGATTCCATAGATGCCAGCCGACAGCTTTTAAGAGTCAATATGGTGGAAGGTACTACCTATGATGACTACAAGGCCCGCATGAAGGATATAAACAGCTACGTAAAGGACTCTCAAAGCAAAATAGATGAATTAGAAAAATCATTGTCTAGTTCTAACTCCAAGAACAGCGCGAATGCCAAGTTGATCAAGAAACTTAAAGCAGACCTGGAAACCAAGACAACGGAGATTGCCGCTCTTCAGGAGCAGGTTGAAAAGTTCCGCAGTGAGAATCAAAACCTGATCACCACGGTAAGTATGCAGGAGGCTGAGTTACTGGACAAACAAACTCAAATCGAGACCAAAACACAGGAGTTGGCCCTCATTGAAGCGCGGGTTCAGGAGTTGATGATTCAAAGCAAGATGAGTGAAGCGGATGCTTATTATGCCCGCGCACAAGCTATTGAAGAAGCGGCCAACCGTACAAAACTAGCTCCACGCAAAAAGAAAGAAACACTAAAGGAAGCTGTAGAACTATACAAGAAGGCATTGTCAATGGGTAAAAATGAAGCCCAGGATAAAATTACAGAGCTTGAGAAAAAACTGTAGCTGTAGTTGAGGCTTTAAAGTTATACAAAGGAAAACCCTGGCGGATCCGTCAGGGTTTTTTTATGCAGGCTCAGATTGCTAAAACCATTTTTTGTGTTTGAACCAGGTTAGCATAATAATAGCCATCACAATCATCACGCCCCACACACCATAATATCCGTATTTCCAGTGGAGTTCAGGCATGAAGTCGAAGTTCATACCGTAAACGCCTACAATAAAAGTGAGCGGCATGAAAATAGTGGAGATAACGGTCAATACTTTCATCACTTCATTCATGCGGGTATTCATGGCATTGATGTGAATATCCATGAGGCTTGATGTCAGATCTTTGTAGGTATCGAGTAAATCGATGAGATGGACTACGTGATCGTAGACATCGGAATAGAAACGGAGATTTTCTTCCCGCACAAATTCAGATTCTCCTTTAACGATTTTACTCAAGGCATCGCGAAGAGGGTACAAGGCTTTTCGCAGAAAGATCAGTTCCTTCTTTAGTTTTTGTATTCTGTTGAAAGTTTTGTTGCTGGGATTCTCATACACGGTTTCTTCAATTTCTTCCAGCAGATCACCTATACGGTCTAATACATTATAGTAATTATCTACGATAATATCGATAAGCCTGTAGAGGAGGTAGTCGGCCTCCTTCTTGCGCACGCGTCCTTGGTCCAGTCGTATCCGCTCCCGGAAACCATCGAAGAGGTCACCTTCCTTTTCCTGAAATGAAATCAGGTAGTTATTACTCAATACAAAACTGATCTGCTCATAGTCGATGCTGGTATCCTCAATACGGTATAACATTTTGAGGGTGAAGAAGAG
The DNA here is from genome assembly GCA_036503775.1 of Ohtaekwangia sp. Lineage (GTDB taxonomy): Bacteria > Bacteroidota > Bacteroidia > Cytophagales > Cyclobacteriaceae > Ohtaekwangia. Next base: position 9,725 of record DASXWH010000054.1, on the reverse strand, counting down.
GTAGTCATCGAACTCTTCCGCCTTGGGGCGTTGGTCACTCAGTACATCATCTACCAGTAACGAATGCAGATTGAAATGACCCTGTACCTTTTCAATGATATCCTGGTTATTGAGCCCATCTACATTGATCCAGTTAACGCGGTTGTTTTTAACCTGCGCCAGTATATCGTCTGCTGAACCGGTACAGTGCTTTTCATGCTGTTCACGGTTATAGGAAATCAGTTCAAGAATAACGTTGGGAGAAGAAGGGGAGTGCTCTGTCATTCGTAATGAAAGGGTAATAGTAGCCTGGTAAATCTAACTATTTTTTAATCCGGAATAGAAGCAGACATGATCAGGATTACAATTTTTATCCCTTCACTCTATTAATTAATCTTCCGGCAATGCTTATTATTGCGCTTCATGACCTTACGCCTTGATGACATAAAAGCTCCTATTGCCAGGGAGATGCAGGAGTTCGAACAGAAGTTCAGGGCTTCTATGAAAACCCGCATCATGCTGCTGGATAAGATCATGAGCTACATTGTGAAACGCAAAGGGAAGCAGATGCGCCCTATGTTTGTATTCCTGAGTGCAGGCACCAGCGGAACAATAAATGAATCTACTTTCCGGGGAGCTTCGCTAATTGAATTGCTGCATACCGCCACGCTTGTACACGATGATATAGTTGACGAAGCGGATTATCGCAGAGGTTTTTTTTCGGTGAATGCGCTGTGGAAAAATAAAATAGCCGTGCTGGTAGGTGATTTTCTGTTATCACGAGGTATGGCCCTGGCCCTCAAGAATAAAGAGTACAACCTGTTGGATATTGTCAACGATGCAGTTACGGAAATGAGCGAGGGCGAGTTACTGCAGATTGAAAAGTCGAGACGGCTCGACATTACAGAAGAGATTTATTTTGAGATCATTCGCCAGAAAACGGCTTCCCTGATTTCTTCGTGTTGTGGTGTTGGGGCAAGCTCTTCCGGAGCCAGTGAAGAGGTTGTAAAAACCATGCGGTTGTTTGGCGAAAAGGTAGGTATGGCTTTTCAGATTAAAGATGATCTTTTTGATTATGGTGAAGCGGAGATAGGTAAACCCCTTGGCATCGACATCAAGGAGAAAAAGATGACACTTCCCCTGATCCATGCGCTGTCAAAGGCTGGATGGCTGGAGAAAAGAAGAATAATCGGAATTGTTAAGAGTGATAATAAGTCTCCTAAAAAAATACAGGAGGTCATCGCGTTTGTTAAAGGTTCGGGTGGTATTGATTATGCGAACAAAGCTATGAACACATTTCACCAGGAGGCAGTCCGGCTGCTGGATGGATTCCCCGAATCCGATTATAAAAAATCGTTAATTCAATTGGTGCAGTTTACCATAGACAGATCCAACTAGGCAAGCATACTAAAAGTAAAAGGCTCCTGCGTATGAAGAGCCTTTTTACCTAACCTAAACTATTTATAAACTCTACTATTGTAGTACGATCCTGTTGCGGCCTGCTTCCAGTACGGCATAGTCCTTCCAATCCTGATAGGTTTGAGCGTCCAGCGACTGAACAGCTGATCCGGATTTTTCGGGAATGTATTTTCCTTCATTCTGCCACCACTTGCGCGCATTTTCGCGGGCTTCTGTTTTGTTGATATTCTCAAATAGATTAATACATGAATCAGAGATGATCCATGGCTTGTCAATGCTGCTGTACTTTTCAAAAATCATATTCCGCATCTGTGTTCCGCTGGATACATTTTTAAAGTGTGATACGGTATACGACATGGTTTCCGGTTCTGTCATTACCATATCCCAGTACTTTTTAGAAGACACTACCTGCGAAGTTGTTAACAAATATCCGTAACCACTTTCGATGGGTTCCCTGGTAATGGGACAGCGCGCTTTCAATTCCGGTTTCTTCTTTCCAAGTAGCTTATCTAAAAATGCCATACAATTTTGGGGTTGGTAAACAGTAACAGTATAATAGATACTTCACAAACGATGAATAGTTGCATATATGACTGCAAAAAGCATGGAAATGTTACAAAGAGTCGATTTTAGCCTGAATTCAGGCTTTTTAAACCCTATACGCGATGTATCTGTACGGTTTTGAACTCTGAACTGTACGTTTCCGACCTTCAGTTTCCTAGCCTTTTGGCTTGTCAGCTAGATGATTCTTGTGAAATTTTTCATAGTTGGTAAAAAAATCATCAAGCTTTTCAACCGGTATCTTCTTGCCGATAATTTTTTTCTTCTCGTCCAGAATGTACAGACTCGGAGTAGTGGCGGCATCGTAAAGATCTGCGTAATGTCCTACATAGGTTCGTGGACCATTAACGGTGATCCACTTGGTATTCATTTCCTTGATAAAGTCCCGCATCTTGGCCATGGAGGTGTCGGTACTTACGGCATATACTTCAACATTAAATTTGGTTTTGCTCTTGGTGTAAAAGTCTACCAGTTTGGGTGTTTCTTTCCGGCAATGTCCGCAGTCAGGATCGAATATGAATAGTATGGTATACTTGTTTTTTAGATCATACATCGAACGCGGTTTGAAATTTGCATCCTGCATGATCAGATTTGCTCCCTGGTTGCCGATTAAACTTGTCCGCAGTCGATCTGCATACTCCTTCACATTTTTCTTAAATGGAGCGTTCATCCAGAAATCCATTTCTCCGCTGGCTACATACGTATCATAGAGGTAAACAAAAACACCGTCAAGCCCCATGATCTCCGGTTCCTGGTATTTCCGCATGATGATATAAAAGGCATACTTATATGTCTCCTGTGTCTTCTTTGCTTTAGTCATCACCAGATCAATTCCCCTCTTCAGTGAATCAGGCTGAGGCGCATAAAGCTTATCGAGATATTCGTTGATCTTTTCTTTAAAGATAGGCCGGGGCATGCGCACCAAAGCTTCGTTGCCTAAGTCAAAATTGTCGAAGAAATGTTCGCGGTACCATTTGAGTTGGAATGTAGAATCGATGGAGCCGTCAGCCTTTTTGGGAGGAGGAGGAATGGTAACTGCTGTATTCGCTTTGAAAATCGTAGCGGTTAATGTGTTCGGGTATTTTGATATAACGTTTTCCTGATATGCCACTACCTTTTCATTTACCGTATTGAATTTTTCACGGGCATCTTTCTTCTGCTCTTCGGTTAATGTGCTATCCTGAAGGATTTTGATGAAAGGATCAGCTTCTTTATGCCGTTCCATATTGAACACCATATTCTCGAAGAATATCTTATTGTCGGAATCCCCCGTCACTTTCATAAACCGTACATAATCTTCAGCCTTCGTTTCAAATGAGATATGCTGGCTTTTGCTGACCAGCAGTTCAAATATTTTAACCTGATTCAGTACAATCATGTAAACACCGGGTGCCAGTTCTGTCTTTCCATCAAAATGAAATTCACCCTTGCTGTTAACTCTGGCCGTGTCTCTGAGGTAGGTGTTTTCCCAGTAGTAATGTCCCAGGTAAGCGGTAGTGTCTTTCCATCCTTCTATTTTGAACCGCAGGTTGTAACCCGGTTGTTGAGCCTGGGCGGAAAGAACTGATAAACTTAGAATAGCGAACGGTGTAAGGAGGTAACGCATGGTTTTGAAGTATTTCAACGCAAATTTCACCTAAATAAAATCGTTTTTCAATGGCAATTAATAGGCCGGATTACTGACAAGTAACAGTTTTTCGGGCCAAACATTTGTTAATGGGATGTTAATGAGGGAATTGGGCTGATTTACAATGAATCACCGTTTCTCATTTTCAGTTCAACCCCGAAAGCCTTAAACTTGAATCTGAATTAATAATATGTCTCTTCAGATTAAAGGCCTTACCAAGTTATACGATCAGCAGAAGGCTGTTAATAACATCACTTTTGAAGTCGCTAAAGGTGAGATTGTTGGGTTTCTCGGACCTAATGGTGCTGGTAAATCAACGACCATGAAGATAGCAACCGGGTACATCCCTCCAACATCCGGAACAGTTACCGTAGGAGGTTTTGATGTGACTGATAATCCCATGAAGGTAAAAATGATCACGGGGTATTTGCCGGAGCATAATCCCCTATACCTCGATCTATATGTGCACGAGTACCTTTACTTTATTGGAAAAATTTACGGATGGACGGGTGACCGGTTGAAGAAACGTGTCGGAGAAATGATCGATATGTGTGGATTGACCCGTGAGCAAAATAAAAGGATAGAGACATTGTCTAAAGGTTATCGTCAGCGGGTAGGCTTGGCGCAAGCCCTTATTCACGATCCTGAAATACTAGTGTTGGATGAACCCACATCGGGTCTGGATCCGAATCAGTTGGTTGAAATCCGGAAACTTATAAGTGAAGTCAGTAAAGACAAGACGGTTATATTTTCGACACACATTATGCAGGAGGTTCAGGCACTTTGCAACCGCGTGGTCGTGATCAATAAAGGAGAGATTGTAGCGGATGATGCACTTGAAAACCTGATGAAACTCGATAAAGGTAATTCCATTGTAGTGGAGTTTGCCACTCCCTTGCCCGCTGAGCTTCTCGCTTCACTTCCCGGTATCAAAGAAGTGAAGCCTGTTGGTGTAGCAACCTATCGCATCACCGCGGAAGCGGGTGTGGATATCCGGCCTGAAGTTTTTCGTCTGGCAGCGGATAAGAATCTGGCACTGATCGGACTGAAGCAGGAAGAAAGTTCTCTTGAAACGATATTCCAATCGCTTACCAGTGAAGACCCTGTGCAGCATTGAAAAAATAAATTTACTTTGCTGCGTTTTACGGTATGATCCAGGTACTATTCAAAGAGTTTAATAGTTTTCTCAATTCACTTATCGCCTACGTGGTGATGGGTGTCTTCCTTACCGCCATGGGGTTGCTGGTATGGGTATTTCCGGAAACCTCTGTACTTGATTATGGCTATGCGGATATGGATACCCTGTTTTCGGTTGGCCCATATGTGCTGATCTTTTTGGTTCCGGCTATAACGATGAAAAGTTTTTCAGAAGAGAAAAAAGCCGGGACACTGGAATTGCTTATGACCAAACCGTTGACAGATTGGGATATTCTGCTGGGAAAATTCTTTGCTGGTTTTTTACTCGTATTATTTTCGCTCTTGCCGACCCTGATCTATTATTTTTCTATCCGGCAATTGGGCAATCCTCCTGGCAACATTGATACGGCCGGTGTAGCCGGTTCTTACATCGGATTGATATTATTAGGGGCTACATTTTGTGCAGTTGGGATTCTTGCTTCATCCATTACCTCCAATCAGATTATTGCTTTTATTCTCGCTGCATTTCTTTGTTTTATATTGTTTTCGGGATTTGACTCATTGTCTGCACTTTCACTCTGGTCTTCCTATGCGTTACAGGTAAAGCAGCTGGGTGTACTTTATCATTATGATTCATTGAGCAAAGGTCTGATCGATAGCCGTGATCTGATTTACTTTTCAAGTGTGATCTTTCTTTTGTTGTCGGGTACGAAGTTTATTATGGGCAGCAGGCAATGGTGAACTGGAAAAGTAAAAAGCTGGGAGATATTTTAGTACTGGCCAATGGTTTGGTGATCATTGTTCTGATAAACCTGATTGCAACAACCTTTTTTTTCAGGATTGATCTCACGGAAGAGAAACGATACAGTATAAAAAACCAGACAAAAGATATTCTTCAAAACCTCGATGATGAGGTTTACATTGAGGTTTTCCTCGAAGGTGATCTGAACGGCCCCTTCACCCGTTTTCAAAAATCCATACGCGAAACCCTCGAGGAATTCCGGATATATTCAAATAACAAAGTACACTACATTTTTACCGATCCGTCAGGGGCTTCAGGCCAAAAGGCCCGATCAGAATTCATGAATGATCTTGCGGCCCGGGGTATTCAGCCTACTAATGTTATTGATACAAAAGATGGTCAGCGTGTTGAGAAAATTATTTTTCCAGGTGCCATTGTTTCCGTGGGTGGATTCGAATCCGGAGTGATGTTATTGCGGGGCAGCAAGGCCCGGACTTCGGAAGAGCAGATTAATCAATCCATAGAAGGGGTGGAGTATGAGCTGATTCAGACGATCCATAAAATCACAGCGCTGGATAGAAAACAAATTGGTTTTGTGAAAGGGCATGGTGAGCTGGATAGTCTCGAGCTGGCAAGCCTCTCACATGAGTTATCTGAAATGTATGATGTGCTTTCGGTAAATCTGAATTCAGCAACACCATTAGATCGGTATGATGCATTGATAATAGCAAAGCCTACAACTGCATATTCACCATTGGAGAAGTTCACACTTGACCAGTTCATCATGAAAGGGGGCAGGGTAATGTTCCTGCTGGACAAACTTGATGCGGTTATGGATAGTGCATCGCGCCAGGATTATTTCGCCATTCCATATGATCTGAATCTGGATGATCAGTTATTTAAGTATGGGGTGCGTATTAATCTGGATCTGATCCAGGACAGGCATTCAGGTTTATATCCCATTGTGACGGGTCAGGCCGGAGGTAAGCCGCAGATGCAATTGATGGAGTGGCCTTTCTTTCCACTGATCAATCATTATGCTGATCATCCGGTTACACGCAACCTTGACGCCACGTTAACACGGTTTGTCAGCAGCATGGATACGGTTAAGGCAGAAGGTATTCAAAAAACTCCTTTGCTGTTTACTTCCGCATATACCAGAACCATTACGGCTCCGGTCAACGTCAGCGTGAATGAGTTACGCAGGGCGATGCGGGATGAAGATTTTTCAAAAGGCCAGTTCCCCATCGGATATTTGCTCGAAGGTAAGTTCTCCTCTCTGTATAAGAATAGATTTGCACCGGAGGGAGCTTCGGGTGTCGCGGTCATTCCCGATGGTGTTGATACAAAAATTATAGTTATAGCGGATGGAGATGTGGCTCGTAATGAAGTTAACCCGCGCACAGGTCAGCCTCAGGTGCTGGGATTTGATCCGTTCACTAATTACACATTTGCTAACCGTGATTTCATTATGAATGCGATAGCATTCCTGGTCAATGAAGGTGGTCTTATTCAGGTGCGAAGCAAGGAAGTAAGAATACGGCCGCTGGATAAAACCAGGGTGAAAAATGAGCGCATGAAATGGCAGGTAATTAATCTTATCATTCCGGTTTTGGTTTTGGTAATATTCGGAATTATCCGGGCTTCCTGGAGAAAAAGAAAGTATGCAAAGTTCTGATCATGCAGGAAAAGAAAAATAAGCAACTCTTAATACTCTTCCTGGTTCTCACCGGAATCACTGTGGGTTTTTATGGGTGGACCGTAAAGCGTGATCACAAAGAGGTTGATCTTAATGTATTCCGAAATTTTGATCTGAAATCGGTTGACCAGGTTTTGCTGAAATCGGATTCGGGCGAGGTTGACTTACGTTTGGACGGTGTTCAGTGGAAAGTCAATCAAACATACCTGGCTGACCGTGACATGATCGATGTTTTGTTCGCCACACTGGAGAAGAGCGAGCCTAAGCGGCCATTGTCCGGACCCCAAAGGGATTCTATCGGACACCTGGTGGAAGAAAACGGAATTCATGTAACCGCCTTATCGAATGGGGAAGTGGTGCTGGATATTTTTTGTGGAGGTAATGCACAGAAAACACAGGCCTACTTTAAAAAGGCCGGAGATGAAGAGGTATACCTCATGAATATTCCCGGCTACCGGGTTTACGTTTCGGGAATATTTGAGCTTCCGCAATCCGGCTGGCGTGATAAGTATGTTTTTGGATTCAACTGGCGCAATTTTAAAAGCCTGGAGGCGCAATTTGAAGATACCCGCAAGAACTTCATGGTTCAGATGGATGATTCATATTTTGGGATAGCAGGCCTTGAAGCAGTTGACACTACCCGGTTAAATGATTATCTCGATGCTGTATCCTTACTTACTGTGGATGACTACCTTCAGGATTCCTCCCGACTTGCTGGCCTGAAAAGTCAGCGCCCTTTACTGAACTTAATAGTAAAGGACATTGCGAACCGGGAATACAGCTTACAGATATACTCCGATCAGCAGAAAGGGAATTTTTTTGGATACCTGAACGGAAAAGAATGGGCCCGGATCAGCAGGAACAAGCTCATGGCCATCAGCCATTCCCGCGAATTCTTTGTCAGGCAATAGCCTGAATATTAAGGTGTTTTTGGAATTTTCCGGCCCGTTTTATTATTCGGTTTTCTTTATAACTTTACCCCCGCTTAAAAATCTTAACCACTTTTTCACGAATGAAGTTTATCGTCAACTCTGCTTACCTGCTCAAGCAGCTCTCCAATATTAATGGTGTAATTACTACCAATCCGGTGGTTCCGATCCTTGAAAATTTTCTTTTCGAGCTTGAAAAAGGAAGTCTGACCGTAACTGCGTCTGACTTGCAGACATCAATGATTACGGAAATACAGGTTGAGTCTAAAGAAAAAGGGAGTATTGCTGTTCCTGCCCGTATCTTATTGGATACATTAAAGAACCTTCCTGAGCAGCCGGTAACATTCTCTATTGATGAGTCTACCTATAGCGTAGAAATCATTTCGGATAATGGACGTTATAAACTTTCTGGTGAAAATGCTACCGACTTCCCGAAAGTACCTACGGTATCAAATGATTTTTCAGCAGAGGTATCTACCGAAGTTTTGTCGCGTGCGGTAAACAATACCATTTTTGCTACCAGCAATGATGAACTTCGTCCGGCTATGACAGGTGTTTATGTGAACCTGGGCGATAAGAACACAACTTTTGTGGCTACCGATGGTCACCGTCTTGTTCGCTACCGCAGAACAGATGTGAAGTCAGATAATGGTAACTCCATTATCATTCCGCGCAAAGCCCTTAACCTGCTGAAAGCTACCTTGCCTTCAGAGAATACGGAGGTAAGCGTAAACTTCAACATGTCTAATGCTTTCTTTAAATTCGGAAACATTAAAATGATATGTCGTCTTATCGATGAGCGTTTCCCGGACTATGACAACGTTATTCCTTCCGGCAATAATATCAAGATGACGATTGAGCGCAACGATTTCCTCGGTGCGTTGAAACGTATCTCAATCTATGCCAATAAAACCACCCACCAGGTGCGTTTGAAAATCACCGGTAGTGAACTTCAGATTTCGGCAGAGGATCTCGACTTCTCTAACGAAGCAAACGAAAGACTTTCCTGTGAACACGAAGGTGAGGATATCGAAATCGGCTTCAATGCCAAGTTCCTGATTGAAATGCTTACCAACCTGGATTCAGACAAGATCAAACTTACCATGTCTGCACCCAATAAAGCGGGTGTTATTCTGCCGGCAGAAAAAGACAAGAGCGAAGACATTCTGATGCTGGTAATGCCAGTAATGCTGAATCAATACGTTTAATTCAATTAACGATTAGCAATTAACAATGAACAAATTGTTAATTGCTAATTGATCATTGTTAATTGATCATACCCCTTTTTCCCAGCTCAATCACTTCCATATTTTTTATCTCTTTATCCAGAACATCAAAGCGTACTATGGTTTTGATCAGGTGAAATCCGTGATTTCCGGCAGCGCCTGGATTAAGATATAGCATATTGTTATAAGCCGGGTCACGCTTTATCCGGAGGATGTGGGAATGTCCGCAAATAAACACGTCTGGTGTTTTTTCTTTCAGCATCCTTTTCACCCGTGGATTATAATTCGGTGGTGAACCGCCAATATGGGTCATCCAAAAGGTGACACCCTCACAGGTCATGAATAAATCTTCCGGGTATCTTGCCTGAACCGTTTTATCATCAATGTTTCCAAAAACAGCTCTCAA
>DASXWH010000053.1:0-14320 GCA_036503775.1 Ohtaekwangia sp. | reverse complement strand
TATAATTGTATTAACTACACTTTTAAGTAATTAAACTCTAAACCCTAACAATTATGCGAAACGATTACCTACGATTTTCATTAAGGGTGCTTCCGTTCGTGTTAGTCTGTCTTCATGCTAACACCCTGTTCGGAGGTGTCTTTATTGACAGCAGTAATCCGCCATTTGTCCTTCAGTCGAAAACAGTGACTGGACAAGTTACGGATGAAGCCGGTGCTACATTTCCAGGAGTTAACGTGATTGTAAAAGGTACCTCAACGGGTACCGTTACAGCTGCAGATGGAACCTATTCACTGGATGTGCCACAGGATGCTTCAGTTCTTGTTTTTTCATTTGTCGGTTATGCGCTTCAGGAAGTTGCTATTGAAGGCAGAACAACCGTCAACATTTCCCTTACGCCTGATGTGACATCGCTTAGTGAAATAGTGGTTACTGCGCTTGGCGTTGAAAAAGAATCTAAAAGATTAGGATACGCAGCAACAACTGTTAAACCCGATTACATGATTACCAATAGAACCACCAATATGATGGAGTCTCTGGAAGGTAAGGTTGCGGGATTAAATATTACACCTCCGGCTGCTGGTGCTGGTTCTAGTACGCAGATCCGCTTGCGTGGACAAGCTGCATTTGCAGGTGGAAACAACTCACCTCTTTTTGTAATTAACGGTCTGCCGCTGGATCAGGCAGCGGCAGGAGCAAATGGAAATGGTCAGGTAGAACAGCGCGATCGGGGCGATAATCTTCAGAACATTAACCCAGATGATATAGAAACTATGACCGTACTGAAAGGAGCCACGGCTGCTGCTATCTATGGTGCCAGAGCGGCTAACGGAGCGATTATTATCACCACTAAATCCGGATCTAAGAACCAGGGTATCGGGGTTGATTTTACGAGCAGTTATACAACTTCACATGCGTTGAATTTCATGGACGAAATCGTACAGACTGAATATGGCGCGGGACAAGCCGGAGTACGATTCGCAACTCAGGGAGCTGTTCAAGGTGCCGGTCAGTGGGGTTGGGGTGAAAAACTGGATGGTGTACCCACAGTCAATTTTGATGGCGTAATGAGACCCTATTCAGCTCATCCGTACCAGCTTTTTGACTTTTTACAAACCGGAACAAATTTCACCAATACGGTGGGATTGTCTGGGGGTGGTGCCAATGGAAGTTTCCGGGCCTCATTTTCGAACACGGACGCTACCGGTATTCAGCCTAGCAATGAGTATAAGAAGCGAATTTTTAACGTTGGGATAAATCAGAATATCACGACTAAACTTAAGTTGCAGTTGAACATAAACTATGCTAATGAGGAGAATATAAATCCTCCGCAAGTTGGTACACAAGGTGAAGGCGCTGTGAATTTCTTTAACCGGATGCCAATCAATACTCCGATAGAAGCGTACAGAGATAATGCCATTGATCCCACCATTGGTCCCACTTTTGGGTCTGAATACAAGACGAATGGATTTATAGGTACCATTAATAATCCGTACTACCAGTTGCAAAAGAAACAGTTCTTCCTAGATGACAAAAATCGTCTTCTGGGAACAGCTACGTTACGGTATCAACTCACAGACTGGCTCTATGCACAAGGCAGATACAACTATGATCGTGGTGCGAATTTTATGGAGTGGAATGTGCTGAATGGTGCAGGTGCCACGACATTGCTAAACGCTGATGGCACATATAGAGGGCGGTATGAAATTCGTCAGATTGAATCAACCGATATAAATGCAGACTTCCTGATTGGTGGTAACAAAGACTTTGGAAAATTTTCAGTTGATGCAAGTTTTGGTGGAAATACGTGGAGGAGGAATAGCTCGACAAACCAGCAATACGCCAGAAACTTTGTTGTTGGGGATCTGTATTCAATCAAGAACGGAACTATTTTTGGCGTTAATGATCCGGATAATACGGGTTATCAGCCTTACTCTATTAGTGAAAGCCGTATCAATTCCCTTTATGGCTGGGCTGAGTTTGGATATAATGGATTACTGTACGTGAATGTTACAGGTAGAAATGACTGGTTTTCTGTTTTGAATCCAGCTAATAACAGCAAGTTCTATCCATCGGTTTCCGGTAGTTTTATTTTCTCCGAATTGTTACCGGATCAGACCTGGCTAACCTATGGTAAACTGAGATCCTCTTGGGCTGAGGTTGGGAGTGTAAATGCTGTGAATCCGTATGAAGGTGTCTTGACGTATTCAATTAATCCTGCATTTAATGGACAGGTATTGGCAGGGATCAATGGAACAGGTGCGCCTAATCCATCGTTGATACCCTTCACCATAAATGAAAAAGAACTCGGTCTTGAGATGAGGATGTTTAACAATAAAGTCCTGCTGGATGTTGCCGTATTTGACAAAGTAACCACAGATCAGATATTGGATGTGTCTATCTCAAATGCCAGCGGATACAATACGACCAAACAAAATAAAGCTTCCTTGAAAAACTCCGGAGTTGAGTTGTTGATTGAGGCTACACCTTTCGAGGCAAATGATTTCAAATGGACAACGTCCTGGAACAACACCTATCTTAAAACAGAGGTACTTGATGTGGGAAATGAAAGTGGAACGATACTGTTAATATACTTTAATGGCACCACGGCTCCTGCAAACGGCAACGAGTTTCTTGGAGAATTACGATACACCGAAGGCTTGGCAATGAATCAACTGTATACCAGAACCTACCTGCGAAATGAGGAGGGAGAAATTCTGGTTACACCGACAGGACGTTTACGTGCATCAACCGGAGGGCCAGTAGGCACGGGCTATTTCCCGATTGGAAGTTCCATTCCAAAATATACAGGTGGCTGGACAAACACATTCTCGTATAAGAACCTGACCCTTGGCGTATTTATTGATTACAAATTTGGCGGAATGGTAATGTCATCAACGCTTTTAAACATGACAAGACAGGGACACTCCAAAATGTCATTAGGCGGTCGTGAAGGCGGATTGATAATTGATGGTGTTTATGATAGTGGAGAGCCCAACACCAGTGTAATTCCTGTGGCCAGTCTGCAAGGCCACTACTCGGATTACAGAAACCTTCAGATCGGAGATCCTTTTGTATTTAAGTCAGATTTTGTCAAGCTGAGAACCATTTCATTATCGTATAATTTTAGCAGTGCGATAAGGAAGGTTGAAAAACTGAATTTTGTTAAAGGATTAACCTTGTCAGCCGCTTGCCGCAATGTGGCTATTCTGTACAAGGATCTTCCGGGTCTTGACCCTGAATCCGTCCAGTCTTCTGGTGATTTCAGAGCGGGTTATGAAGGTTCAGCACTGCCGACTACCCGTAGTTACAACCTTACCTTAAATGTTAAATTCTAACTTGTTATGAAAGCGATAAAACACTATAAATATTCCCTACTTATATGTTCTGTCCTCTTTTTTTCAGGAGGTTGCGATCAGGACTTTGTGGAGGTAAATACCAATCCGTATGCCGTAGTGGAAATTGATCCTGCTTTGCTTTTTGCGGGAGCACAGCGTTCTCACGTGGGAACCTGGGCAGCAGAGCATACTATTGTTCAGCAGTTTGTAATTCCATCCAACCAAGGGGCTACCCTTGGGTTTAGTCTTAATGCCGACATTGATGGCAACAGCAATCCGAAATGGGATCAATCCTATGGAGGAGCAGTCAGAAGTTTGGTTCAGGCCTTGGAACTCATAGGTGATGATCCAACGCGAAATAACCTGCGCAGCATGGTCCGGATTTGGAAGGCGCAAGTATTCATGGGGCTGGTGGATGCATACGGAAATGTACCTTACACCGATGCCGGAAAGGCGGTTACCGATCTTATATATTATCCTGAATATGTCGATGGTGCAGCTATATATGATGATCTGTACACAGAAATCACCCAGGCGTTAGCTGAATTGGACCCCGCTGGAGACTTTGTTTCGGCTGATATCTTTTATGGATCTAATGCTGAAAATTCAACGTCTACCCCGGCCGACCAAGTTGTGAAATGGAAGAAATTGGGGAACTCATTATTGTTAAGGTTGGGAATGCGTTATTCCAAAGTTAATCCTTCAATAGCCGCCTCCATTGTGGCCGAGGCTTTTGCGGGTGGAGTAATGACCTCAAATGCTGACAATGCGTATATTAAGTACGATGGATCGAGGTATGTACTCACGGAGAACAATAACCTGCGTAATTTTTCTGCCCAGAATTATGCTGCTGAACCCTTTGTTGAGCAGTTGAAATCAACCAACGATCCGCGCGGTAAATATATTTTGGCAGCGTACGCGGATCCAGGGGCGGTTGCTACGTCTCCTGCTGATACAATTTTGGCTAACCAGTTTGGCGTTCCGATAGGTGTGATCGATACCGAGATCACAGCCGAGGGCAGTCCATACAGAGGCAAACGTGGAACCGGACTTAATTATTCGCAGATGAACGGCTCGGCTATTGCATCTCCTGCTGCGCCAGAATTCTATGTTACCTATGCGCAAACGTCCTTATTGCTGGCAGAAGCCAGACAACGGGACTGGATTACCACAGGATCTGCGGAGGCGTATTACGAAGATGCCATTCGTGCTGACATGGAGAACTATGACCTCTATCCGGGAACAATAGCTATAACCCCTTCAGAAATGGACACCTACTTATCTGATCCCCTGGTTGATTTCAGCCTGGCCGCTACCGATGAAGAGATATTTGAATTGATCAATACACAATACTGGATTGTGAATATCAGAAATGGAACTGAGGCGTTTGCTAACTTCAGAAGAAGCGGATATCCTGCACTAGAACCCAATCTCTATAATAACGACCTGAATGGTGGATTTGTGAGAAGGTTATCTTATCCTGATCGTGAAGCCTCTGTAAATACAGAAAACTACCTCGCAGCATCAGATGCCATGGGCGGTGACAATTTGGTATCACGTGTATTCTGGGATGTGCCATAAGCCAAGGTACAACCTTAAATAATAGATAAGTCTTGCCCGCTGAATTGGGTTAGCGGTTCAAAGGTCGAAAGGGTAACTGACAAAGGTCAGTTCCTTTTCCGGCCTGCGAGACGAATGTTAAAAAAGTTCACAACACCTGTTGGGTTAATTCCCGATAGAATCTTAATAAAAAAACCTACAGATAAATCATGAAAAAAAACAGACTCAGTTTTTGCATGGGAATACTATGTTCTCTTGTATTATTTTCCTGCTCTGATGATGATCAGTCAGGCAACAAAGGGTTGATTGCTACAGACGCACAAATTGAAAATTTAGGAAGTGGCTATTCATTCACGGAAGGGCCTGCTGTCGATAAAGATGGTAATGTCTTTTTCACCGATCAACCCAATGATGTTATATATAAATGGAACGCAACCTCCGGAGATATAACTCCTTTTCTGGAAGGCACCGGACGCTCCAATGGGATGGCCTTCGATAAAGATGGAAATCTTATTGCTTGTGCGGATATGGATGGTGAGATATGGAAAATAGCTCCCAATGGTTCTCATACGGTACTGGTGGATAACTACAATGGTAAACTTCTTAATGGACCGAATGACGTGTGGATCAACCCCGTTACAGGCGGCATGTACATCACCGACCCGATGTTTCCCAGAGGTTACTGGGATGAAGATGATCCACGCAAAACCAATAATCCCAATTGGCCACCCACGCATTCGGAACAAGCTGAGGAAGGAAAAGGTGGGCATGTTTATTACCTGGCTCCGGGTGCTACTGAACTGGTCAGAGTAACAACTCAGTCAGAATGGGATGCTGACTCCTGGCCGAATGGTGTTGTTGGTACACCCAACGGAAAGAAACTTTATGTCAACAAGTGGGAAGGCGATAACATGGGAGGCACATGGGTATTCGATATTAACAACGATGGCACACTTACAAACATGAAGAAGTTTGTTGACATGGGAGGAGATGGCATGTCTATGGATGAGAAAGGGAATATCTACATCAGTAATGGATTCGGTGTAGTTGTCTTCAATCCGAATGGTGAAGAACTGGTTAGAATATTTACCGGTGGAGGTGCAACAAACAATGTGTTTGCCGGGAAGGATGAAAAAACACTGTTCATCACCGGGCCTGTCGATAAGGCAAACGCATTAAAGATGAATGTGAAAGGTGTTGAAAAATTCTAACGGAAAACAAAGGGAAATAATAGCTGGAAAAGGAAGAGATGGTGGACCACGATGGTCGTCATCTCTGACTTACGCCTCCTTGAACGATGGAAGCCATTTGATATTCAGAATAGAACTATCCTGCAAAAAGCAAATTGGGTTAGTAGCTTTTTGATAAACATAGATAGTTTGGTTGAAGGTGAGAACGGTGAGTGCAATCTGGCATGGCTCCCGTTCCACTTCAATCGAATGGAAGTGAATTAGGTTGAGTTGAACGTACTACATTCAGCAGACAAGTGGAAATAGACAACACAGATATCAGACGGACAAAGAGTTTTTATATTGAGAAATACAAGGAACTGAAGGAGATTAAGGGTGGTCGCAAACCCCTCCGGCATGAATTTCTAAAATTCTGTAAGGCAGCAGAGATAAATCTTTTTTTTGCCTTTGGTAAAAATGCTTATTCAACGCTGCAGGCCGAATGCGGAGATGCGCCAGATAAATTCCGATTTGAAAAGATACCCATGTCACAAATCCTTGATCAGTATGGAGAGCTTGCGAGAAAATATCAACGAATACCAGTTACCGCTGACTGGTTAATGGATAATTTATACGTATTGGCAGGCGAACGGGGAAAAATACATCAATTACCTTTTTCAAAATTACCCGAAGTCTTCATAAAAAGCCATGGCGACAAAATGGAATGGCAGGACGTTGTAAATATTCTGGAACAAAATGATGAAGCAATCACGAAAGAGGAAAAGAACAAGGAATTTAATGAATTGGTAGAAAGGATTGTGAACTGGAATCCCGATAGTAAAAGAATTATTACCGGGTATAAAATTGAACTTAGAAGTTACCTTGAGAAATTTTATAACGTGGAAGAAGGGGGTGACCAAAACGCGGGCCTCCTGATTCATAAAAAATACCCCATTGAAGTGAAGAATGATCCATCGTTATCAGAATATGACAGATTGCTTGGGCAAATGATCTACCATACCAAACATTTTGGTTATTCAATAACGGTAGTGACTGACATTTCGAGTGTAGATTTATTTAAGAAGTTTCAAAGGCTATTTGTTGAAATTCATGAAAAGCTTGAAATGACGGCAGAACTCATCCGAAAGTAGATTACCAAGATCTACGAGTTTTAGTGTTTGACGCATTTTTTTGGAACAGTACCGCGTCACAAAAGTTTTAGCAGCGAACGGCTATCCGTAGTATTCACAGTTCTTTTGGATTTGAAATATTTGAGCTCATATCGTGATTTGTCAGCTATGACCTTGTGTGACTTCGTGTGTCAGCCTGTGCCTCTTTGTGCCATCATCTCTCTCGAAAGGTGCCTGTGTGTCTGTGAGTGACCAGGAGTGCCGTGCATGCCATCATTTCTCTCCGTTCTCTTCATTATTTGTTACTTTTTGTTACTCGCGTTTTGAGTAACAAATCAACAACAACAAATACTGAAATAATCCCTTTTAAAGACAAAGAGAATCTAATCGTTATTTTTGTAACGCACTGATTAACAAATAGTTGCTTGGGTTTTGTTCGGCTTGTTTGGGGTACCTACTTGCCGATACAATATATGAACTCCATTATTAGTCAGCGTGTTAACTGACTCGAGTAACAAAATGGTAACGAAAAATGCCTGACCATCACTCAACAACTCTAAAGAAACCTAAATGAATTTTTGAGCTTCTGTTGCTCGGAGCAAAGGTATTGAAGTCCACCGTCATGATCAAAGGTTATTCAAGAAGTAGAATCGTTTAATGAGCGACTGTTGGGAATCATTCTGGTGTTTAACAACTCGGTCTGCGTTATCTTGAATAATCGTGTCATCCGTTTACCGCGCTAGTGTTTGATTAACTCGCTTCCAGATTTGTGTACGATAGAATGGCCCAAGAAATCCTCTAACACGGAGTTCGTCATTATTCACAAGCCATATTGATGCATTGTATACCTTGCCATTACCCGGATCCAGAATCTCGCCATTTTCCCATTTGTCTCCGTTCCGTTTAAAGTCATTAAGTATCGTCATCCCAACGATCTTTTTGTTTTTCAGCTTGCCTTCGCATGCAATGCAAACTGGATCTTTGCCTTCATGAGGCAGGAGGAATATTTTCCGAATGTAGCCGAACAACTCGCCATCTTTCTCGATGATCTCAATTTCGGACTTTACCATATTCCAGGTGTCATCAATTGTATTCCATTTTCCTATTGGAGTATCCTTTTGAGACTCACCAATACGCTTCCATGTTTGCGTTCGATAGAATAAATCCATCATGCCACCATACCCACGAACCTTCATGGTGTTGTTGTCCTCAAGCCAGAGTTTGGAGTTGTAAACCTCTCCGCTGGCCGGATCGAGAATCTTCCCATCAGTCCAATCACTGCCATCCTTTTTAAATCCCCAGAGGATATTCATGTTGATTACCTTTTTGCCTTTCCGTTCACCGGAACACTTTGTGCAAGTAGGGTCTTCGCCTTGGAACGGTTCAAGAAATATTTCAGTCACTTTACCTTCGATTGAGTTGCCCGATTTCACAATTTCAATTGTTGATATGGCCGTGCCGGTTTCTTCATTATACGTTGTCCATCTGCCTTCAACTGTTTGTGCTTTTGCCGCGAATGCACATACAATAAGAATAACTGTGATTGTGACCGAGGTTTTTGCTGGTTTGTTCTCCGTAAGTTTTGGCCTGGACTTTACTTCTTCAAACTTCTGATGATATGCTTTGTCTTCCGTCTTCATCCAGCGATCCCACCAGGTAAAATACAGCCCGTAGTTACTATTGAATTTTTCGTGGTGAAGGTTGTGGTGTGTGACTGCTGTTGTCCAACTCAGCCATTTATTCTTGGTCCAGCCCTTCGGGAAGATTTCAAATCCCAGATGACCGATTACATTTCTAACGATCATGTAGAGCAAAAACAACGTCATCACAATGGGATGCAAGGGAATTGTGAAGACCATGATCGGAAAGACCATTGCTTGAATTAGTGCTTCCCATGGATGGAAGGCGTAAGCCGCCCAAGGCGAGGGGTTAGTAGATTCATGATGAACCCGATGAACATGTTTAAAAACCTTTTTGTGGTGCATGAACCGGTGTGTCCAATAGAAATAGAAGTCATGGAAAACTATCGCAACAAGGAAGCTGAATACCATGTAAAGAATTCCAAAGTTGGATACTTCATTGTAAACCGGGGTGAGTCCCGCATTGATGGATGAATAAAGTCCATATCCAACTAAAGAAAAGATGACGACTGTGCTCATCGAGTAAGCAAACTCTTTAACTAACTGCCGGTTCTTTGGGAAAGATGTTTGAATGAATAGATGTCGCCAGCGGTTGCGACCCATTACCCAAAATAGGGTAAACGCAATACTAGCAGGGATCAAGTACCGAAGAAGATCAATCAGATAAATTGCTGTCCAGATTTCAAAGAAGCTTTTTGTTTCCATCGCATTGTTGATTAATGATGGCCGAAGCTATCAGGACCGTTTTCCGAAGTCTCTCTGATGTTGAAAAAGGCTTGCTGATTTCAAAATCAGCATTAAATTCTAGGATTTTGGCAGTTTTCGAAAGGCTGTAGGGGTGGTTCCTTTTAATTCTTTAAAGGCTTTATTGAAAGGACCGATTGACTGGTAGCCAAGGCTGTAGGCAATTTCCAGAACTGTTTTGCGATTTTGGGAAGGGTCACTAAGGACTTCACATGCTTCATTCACTCGGTATTGGTTTAGAAAGTCATTGAAGTTGCGGAAACCGAGCTCACCATTTATAAGCCGCCTCAATCGGTATTCCTGTTCACCCATCAATTCTGCCAACTCTCCAATGGTTAGCCCTTCCTTTTTGTAAATTTTCTTTTCCTGAATCAAAGAATCCAGCTTTGCTCTGAGTTGCGCGTCTTCAACGATTACCGGCTTGTCCTTCGGAATTTCTCTAAAGAAAAACCCAGATTTCACTTCTACATTTGAAACAATAAAGTATAACGTCAACAAAACAATTGAGCAGCGTTGAATTATTTGAAGGACATCAGTCGACTCTCGTGCTATTGGTAGAGCTTCAACAATCAGTGTGATCCCGATAATTAAAGCAGTGACAAGCATGAAGATGTTTCGAAATCTTAAACGCGACTCGACAAGGTCAGACTTTCGAGTTTTTATCGCCACATACAGCCCGGCAAGCACGAATCCAAGGGACACAATTTCCGAGACTATATAAGTTACTTGTAACTGTGTATCGTTAACCTCGATGACACCTCTGAAATAGATGCAGAAATGCGGAAGGATCTCAAGCGCAAACCAACCCAGTATTATCCAACTTGGTTTGAAGTGGTCATCAAATATTGCTTTTGTCAAAAGGAAGAACAGCACGGGCACACTGATCGAACCGGTTAAGGCAAGAAGAAATAGCCAATGATTGCTTTGAACGAATGGCGTCTCAAGGACCAGGTAACAGATCACACAGGTTGTAAGACCGATCCCAGCCCAGGTGTTTAGTCCAGCTCGGGCATATTTAACAAGGAGAATACACACGAGAACCAGTAGTGTTAGGCAACTTACCTGCAGGAGCGTATTGAGGTCGTGTGCGTTCATTGAATATGGCTCAAAATAGGTAAAAATGAGGTTTTTACAATCTGTTCAAGAAATATATTGAATAGTTGAATTCTTCCTTTACTTTTGACGTTGTAGTCACAATTCAAGCATCCTATGAACAAACGAGAATTCAAAGACAAGGTATACGATGAACTCGCCAAGATCACAAAGGCTATGGCAAACCCGCACAGACTGGAGATCATCGAGTTGCTGGCACAAGGCGATTACTCCGTTGAGCAGTTAGCGAATCAGACTAGTCTCTCGATTGCAAACGCGTCACAGCATTTACAGGTATTAAAAACTGCTCAGCTTGTTGAAGTTACCCGCATCGGAAACTTTATTCATTACAGACTCGCCAATGAGAACGTCTTTAGAGCGTGGAAGGGATTGAGGGATCTTGGTACAGAGCGGATCGCTTCTGTTGAGAAGCTGGTGAAAGACTTTCGAAAGTCAAAGTTTACGCTTGAATCAGTGACGATTGATGAACTGATAGGGAAAATAGAATCGGGCAAGGTTACAGTCATAGATGTACGGCCCGAGACCGAATATCGCAACGGTCATATTGCGAAGTCTATCTCCATCCCCTTCGATCAGCTTTCAGAAAGATTGAAGGAGTTGTCAAAGAGAAATGAGATTGTAGCATACTGCCGAGGGCCTTTCTGTGTGTATGCAGATGAGGCTGTTGCTATGCTAACTGCTGCTGGATACAAAGCAAAGAGATTAGAAGAAGGATTTCCAGATTGGAAACTGAAAGACCTTCCGATAGAAGTTTCTGTGAATTAACATAAGATTCGAAGTCATGAAAAGAAGAAATTTTATTGGCAACCTGGCTGGTATTGGTATCGCCACCCTTGGAGTGAACTTCAGATTGATGGGTCAAACAATGTTTACATCGGAAAACTTTGCAGTTGAACAATTCGAGGATAAGGGACTCGCTCATTTCTCTTATGCAGTGATAGTTGATAAGAAAATTATTCTTATTGATCCAAAAAGAAACCCGCAGGATTATTACGACTTCGCGCTAAAGAATGGAGCAAAGATCATAGGAGTAATCGAAACTCATCCGCACGCGGACTTTATAAGCTCACACCTTGAAGTTCACAAAGAATTTAATGTCCCGATTTATTCGAGTAGTCTGACGAAATCGAAATATCCGCTAACGCCATTTGACGAAGGACAACTGATTAAACTATCAGATAAGGTTGCGCTTAGATCCTTGTTCACACCCGGACATGCGCCTGATCATATAGCAGTGTTGTTAATGGAAGACGGAAAAGACAAGATAGTATTTAGCGGTGACTCACTTTTCCTGGGAGATGTTGGTCGACCAGATTTGCTCGACTACTCAAAAGAAAGCGATAAGCAACGAAAGCACCTTGCTGAACTCATGTATGATTAGATTCATGACAAATTTGCAAAGCTTAACGATGACGTAATTGTATATCCATCACACGGAGCGGGATCTCTATGCGGGAAGTCCATTCGCAAAGCCGCGAGTTCAACCATCGGATACGAGAAGCAAACTAATTACGCTTTTGAAAACCGTTCGAAAGATGAGTTCGTAAAATTACTGCTCAGTGATCAGCCTTTTATTCCGAAGTACTTTGCTCACGATGTTCGATTGAATCATGAAGGTGCTTCAGGAATCAAGGCAAGTATCGGAAAGATCAATTTGTTGCCCAAGAACTATCAACCCGGTCCCGAGGCAATAATCATTGATTCACGTGCGCAGAACGATTTTAAAAACTCGCACCTTAAAAATGCAATTAACATTCAAAGTACAGGGCCTTTTGAAACTTGGTTGGGTAGCATCGTTTCACCTGAATCGAAGTTCTATTTAGTAGCAAGCGATCAGCAAGGGTTGGAAACTGCGTTGAGGAAAAGCGCTTCTATTGGATACGAAACCAACATTGCTGGAGCATTTGTCTATGACGCGGCTGATGGTGAAAAGACTGCGACCTTTGATGTTAACTCATTCAATCCCGCTGACAACCAGTTCACATATCTGGATGTTAGAGGTGCTCAAGAATATAGCAATCAGCCAATCCTGGCAGGTAGCATCAACATACCTCTTTACGAGCTTGCTGATCGGGTGTCGGAAATTCCAAAGGACAAACCAATACTTGTTTATTGTGGCTCCGGTTATCGTTCGGCAACTGGCGCAAGTATTATTCAACAGCAGTTGCCATCCCTTAAAGTCTACGACCTCAGCAAAGAAGTGAGTCAATTCATTAAGGCTAATTCTCCGAAGTAGCATTGAGTGCTACTTGACGGTGCCATCAATTCTAAGAAAAACTGTATTATGGAAGATATTATCACAGTAAAAGAGTTACAGGAAAAATTAAGTAAACACGAGAACGTATTCATTCTTGACGTTAGACCAGAAGACCAGCGTAAAGAATGGAAGATAGCAGATAGCGTTCATGTCGATGCCTATAAGCAACTAAACGCTGGAGATGAAACGGCTCTTGACATCGTTGACCTTCCATACGATTCTACCGTTGTGACCGTATGTGCGGCAGGACGCACCAGTCTGCTTGCATCAAAATTACTTCAACGAAAAGGTGTGCATGCGTATTCTTTGGAAGGAGGGATGAAGGCTTGGAATTACGCCTGGAATACAGCCGAACTAGCCGTTGATGACGTCAGGATCATTCAAGTAAGGAGGGCAGCAAAGGGAGTTCTTTCTTATGTTGTCGGCTCCAGGGATGAAGCAATTGTAATCGATGCAGCACTTGAACCTAAAGTGTATCAAAGGATCGCAGAAGACAACGGATGGAAAATCAAGTATGTCACAGATACGCACGTCCATGCTGACTATGTTTCGCGCACATGCGATTTGGCCATAGCCACCGGAGCAAAACATCTGATGATCGACAAAACAATGGTCGAGTTCCCTTTCAGTGCGGTATCCAATGGTGAGTTAATAAACGTGGGCAATGCGGAATTAAAAGTTATTCATACACCGGGTCACACTTGGGAGAGTACTACATTTAAGCTTGGCAACAATGCAATATTCACTGGTGACACACTCTTCGTTGATAGCGTTGGCAGGCCCGATTTGAAGGCAGATGCAGCTGAAGGAATTGAAAAAGCCAAAGCGCTTTATAGCTCATTAAATCGCCTCTTATCGTTAAATGACAATATTATTGTGTTGCCTGCACACACTTCAAATACGATAGCTTTCGATGGCAAACTGATTGGCGATTCAATTAAGGTTGTACGTACGCGTGTAAATGCAACGCAAATAACCGAAGCTGAATTTGTGAATTACACATCTTCTAAGTTGCCGCCAACGCCACCGAACTATCTCACCATCGCTGGAATTAATAGGAAAGGATCTTACGAAGGACAGGTCCTTGCTGATCTCGAAGCTGGTGGAAATCATTGTGCAATAGCTTAGCGTCAATATTAATGGCTGATATTTTAAAGGGTAAGAAGTTTTCGGAGAACTCTATTTTTCTTCCTGAAAATCTATTGCGTGAAGCGCGAAGACAAAAAAATCTGATTGATTGTAGCGTTCCAAACATTTGTGTACTCGATCCTGATGGAGATATTGTTAGGTATCTCCGTAAAAACGGTTCGGAGTTAAACTCCTGTTGGGCATGCTACCACAGTGAGTTGTATGAAGCAAAGTATAAAGA
>DASXWH010000052.1:0-6058 GCA_036503775.1 Ohtaekwangia sp. | reverse complement strand
GGCGGTCAGGTTAAAGTCGCGATGACAGAAACGTTCTGGGGATCATACTACGGCATTCTCAAAGACCGGTTTGGAATCAACTGGAAGATCACATTTGATTTGCCGGGATTTATTTAGCCTGAAAAAGTATTAACTTCCACTAGCGTTTTTGCCATGCTACACGACATCGCGTAGCGTTCCTTCCCATGGCTATCGAGACTCGCATTTCAATTCTTAAAAGACTAACGTTATGAAACATATCTCATTCTTCTTAACAGGTTTAACTCTTCTGTTACTATCTGTAACCGTGGTAGACGCCCAGCAACCAGCTGGCAATGCCGAAGCAGAAATAAGAAAACTGGAAGCTGACCAGGTAGCATACCTTATGGAGGGCAAGGTTGCTGAAATGAAAAGTAACTGGGCTTCAAACTATACCGTCAACAACCCTTTCAATGTTGTACAGGATGCAGCCACAGGCCCTATCCAAAGTGGCGTGTTGACGTATACAAAGTTTGAACGGATTATTGAGAAAGTACTGGTGCACGATTCCGTTGTTGTTGTGATGGGCAATGAACTGGTAGTTCCTAAAACCGGACCCAAAGGAAGTTCACACGACACCAATCAACCCATCAAAAGACGTTTTACCAACGTGTGGATGTTGAAGGATGGTAAGTGGCTGATGATCGCGAGGCACGCCAGCAATATTTGTTCGGATTAATGTCGATTGATTACGCTTTGCGCCTCTGCGGTAAAATTGGTTTCCACCGCTAAGACACAAAGACGCAAAGAAACGCAAGGACATTATTCGGATTTTAATCCTTCCACCGGGTTTGCTTTCAGTACTTTTCTGATCTGCGTTGACAACGTCACCAGGATCACCACCAAAAGGATGCTCATGGATAACGCCACACTGCCAAATGTTACTGGCATGTGGTAACTGTAGGCGAGGTCGAAGACAGCATTGATCAGCAGGTAGCTTGACGGAGCCCCGATGATGACTGCGATAGCGAGCAGCACCAGGTATTGACGCGTGATGGTGTCGGTGATGCTGCGGATCCCGGCTCCCAGTATTTTGCGGATGCTGAATTCTTTTACTCTTCCGGCTACGTTGAAGGTGATCAATCCGTAAAGTCCAAGCCCTGCGAGGACCACGGCTATGAATGCAAACACTTTCCATACGCTCGCGTGATTGTCGACTTCTTCATAATAGTTACCCCAGACATCTTCCTGGTATCCGCCATCGAATGGTGTTTCGGGATAGAGCGTTGCCCAGTGTGTTTGTACCGCTTTGTATGTTTCCCGTTCTGTGCCCGGCTTCACTTTAACAGACAGGTAGCGATACGCTTTTTCATCGGCCAGCGTGAAGAGCGTGGGCTTGATGTGTTGTGAGAAATTATAGTTGTGAAAATCATTCACGACACCGATGATCTCATACTCCATACTGTCGATCCGGAAGGTGTAGCCAACAGGATCTGTTAACGCCAGATTTTTCACCAGCGCCTCATTTACCACTACCGCCTTTTTATCCGCCTCGGCATCGGCATGAAAGACACGGCCATCGCGTAATGCAATCCCCATGGTCTCGAAGTAACGCGCATCCACAGCGAGCTTATCCACTTCAACCTGACGGTCGGGCATGTGCATTACGGCCGTGGTGTGCTGGTTGCCGAGGTGATGTTGTGATCCAGAGATGGAAACAACATGCGGGTCCTGCGCGATCAATGCCGACAACTTTTCAAAAGCCGGGTGATCGGGAATGGAAACATACAGGGCTTCACGGTTCTGATACCCCCAGCTGCGGTTGGCGAGGTAATCGGAGTTTTGCGTGAATGTAACCGCAGCGGTAATAAAGATTGAAGCGCAGACCAGCTGTATGCCGAGGAATACTTTCGTGAGCGGATTCTTCTTGTCGAACCGGATCGATCCTTTTAATATGGAGGTAGCCTGAAACCGTGAGATATAGAATGCCGGGTAACTTCCGGAAGCTATCGCTGTGAAAAATAGAACAGCGGGCAGGTAGATCCACAGGTTGGTGTCGTTCAGCGTGAAACCCATGTTAAAGTGCCACATGTTCTCGAACCAGGGAATGAAGAACGTGATCCCGAAGATCAGTCCGAGTACCAGAGCAAAGCTGGTGACCACGATGTTCTCGGTGAGGAACTGGATGATGACCACGCGTTGTGTGGCACCGATCGTTTTACGCACACCGATCTCTTTCAGTCTTCTGGCGGCTGACGTGATCGCGATGTTGATGTAGTTGAAGCAGGCGAGGAGCAACGTGAACAGGGCGATTCCTCCCAGGAACATGATGGATTTGAAATTGCTGGCCGAACTCCATGACAGGTAATCCCGCATGTTCTCCGAACGATTGTGCAGCGTGCTCAGCGGCTCGAAGGCAAATGAATCAATAGCCCAGTCTTCATCGACTGCTTCATGCTGCAGCTGTTTGTATTTTTCCATACCCTGTTGAATAGCGGTGAGGTCAGCTGGCGAGTCTACCTGGATGAATGTGGCGTGCACAAAGGCACTCCAGTCGTCTGCTTTATACTCGGCTTCCGAGGTACGGAAGTTGTCCGTGTTGATGAGGAATCCGAAGTCGATGGTATGTGCTGCGGGAAATTCAGCGGCCACACCGGTGATGCGGAATACCTTGCTGTGATTTTCATCGAACTTCAGGAGGATGTCGCGGCCAACCGGGTTGGCGTCACCAAAATATTTGATCGCTTTCTGTTCACTGAGGATGATGCTGTTCACATCACGCAGTGAACCGGGTGTTCCCCACTTCAGCGGGAAGGTAAACATCTCCAGGAATTCCGGGTCCGTGAAGCGCACGCGTTCATGAAACACGTTGTCTTCAAACTTCACCACCACATTGCGGTCTTCTATCCGGCATACCTTTCGGATGTGCGTGAAGTCTTCGCGCAGCATCTCACCCAGCGGCCGTGGTGTATTGCCGTGCTGCTGCAGTGTGCCATCGCGTTTGGCGAAGAAGGTGACGAGATGAACCTGGTGTTTATGTTCATGGAACTGATCGGTGTTGTACACCCACCGTGCATAACCGTAGGCAAAGACACAAATGCCGATGGATACGGAAAGTCCGAATACATTGATAAAAGAGTTCAGTGGGTGACGCATGAAACTGCGCAGCGATGTTTTGAAATAGTTTCTGAACATGGGGTAGTGGTTTAACGGTTGAAGCACCTCTAAATTTTTCATGAGCACCGGACGAAGCAGACGTATGATTTCCCAGGTATAAAACCGTTTAGCTTTTGCCGGTGACATGATCTCCAGCTGGTCACGGAATACCTCTTCCATGTCACCTTCGATCTCCTCCAGGTATTCTTTTTTGATGAAGAACCGGAGAAGCTTCAGGGGCCATTTTGGAGGAGTGATATGGTCCTGGTCGATTGTCATTCGTATTTAGTTTGAGGTTTAAGGTTTAGAGTTTCAAGTTATTCTGTCCTGAATAGCAACTCCTGAACTTATTAACCTGACTTTAAACTTTAAACTATTCAACTTTTAGTCCGTCCACCGGATTTGATTTCAACACCTTCCGGATCTGTGTGGAGATCACCGTCACCAATACCAACACCAGAATGATTACGGACAGGATCGTTCCGGAATAATCCATCGGCATCGGATAGGCAAAGAGCATCGCCAGGTATGCTTTCGTAAATACATAACTGACGGGAGCACCGATGATGATGGCTGCCAGTGTCAGCAGCACATATTGTTTCATGATGACTGACGAGATATGCTGCATGCCGGCACCCAGCGTTTTGCGGATACTGAATTCTCTTTTTCTTCCGGAGACATTCAACGTCACGAGGCCATAGAGCCCGAGTGCTGCCAGCAGCACTGCAATGGTAGCGATCACCTTGTTGAATTTCTCCGAGCGGTCGACACTAACAAAATAGCTGGTCCATACATCTTCCTGGTGTCCGCCCTGGAATGGAATTTCCGGATACAGTTTCGCCCACTGACGCTGTACAGCCTGGAATGTTTCAGCTGCGGTACCTTCCTTCACCCGCATCGACAGGTAATGATAGTCCTCTTCATCCGCTACGGTGAAAATGGTAGGCTGCACTTCGCTGAAGAAATCCTGTGTATGAAAATCCTTCACCACACCGATCACTTCATACCGCATGCTGTCGATCTCAAATACATATCCGACCGGTTCGGTGAGGTTCAGATTTTTAACGAGGAGCTCATTCACCAGGATGGTTTGTTTATCCGTTTCAGCGTGCGCTTTGAAACTGCGGCCCTGCAGCAGTTCCAGCTCCATCGTTTCCAGGTATTGCGCATCGACTGCGATGCGGTTCACTTCATAGTGCTGGTTGGAAGGTGTGTGCAGTATCGCATTGGAAACAGTCTTGCCCATATGATCGGCAGATCCTGCACGGGAGATCACGTTAGGGTCCTGAACGAAAGCCGCATTCATCTTGTCGAAAGCTGTCTGATCCTGCACATATACATAGAGTACATTGTTCTGGTTATAGCCCCAGCTCAGGTTATTCTGGTACTTGCCGTTCTGTGTGAACACCACAGCTGCGGTGATGGTAATGCAGGCGAGTACGAGCTGAATGCCGAGAAATACTTTGGTGAGCGGATTCTTGCGACCGAACTCCACAGCGCCCTTGAATATCCGTACCGTTTCGAATTTCGAGATATAGAAAGCGGGATAAATACCAGAGGCGAGTCCCGTGAAGAGCAACAATCCCGTCAGGAAGATCCAGAGGTTGCGGTCCATCAGGTCAATGTTCAGATCCCATCCGCTGAACCGGATGAACCAGGGAATGAAAATGGTGATCCCGAGAATGCAGCCCACGATGAGTGCGAAGAACGTAATGAAAATATTTTCGGTGAGAAACTGCACGATCACGCGGAGGCGGTTGGCACCAATCACTTTGCGCACGCCAATTTCCTTGAGGCGTTTCGCAGCCGACACGATGGCCATGTTGATGTAATTGAAACACGCCAGCGCCAGCATGAAGAGCGCGATCACCGGCATGCCGATGCGTACCTCAGCGTTGTCGTCAGCGGAGATGTCATTCCTGATGTCGGCCGACCGGAAGTGAAGTTCACTGAGCGGTTCAAAAGCGAAGGATGCAATGGCCCAGTCTTTTTCAACCTGGTTCTGCAGCGACTTGTATTTCTCCATGCCCTGTTCAATGGTTCTAATATCAGCAGGGTTGTCGACCTGGATGAGCGTGGCATTGACGAATGCACGCCAGTCGTTTACATCATAACCGGGATTGGCTACGCGGAGATTTTCAAAGTTGATGAGGAAGTTAAAGTCGATGATATGTTCTGTGGGGAAGGTTGCAGCCACACCGGCTACTGTAAACGCTTTCCGGGTGCTGTCATTGAATACCATCAGCATGTCACGGCCAACGGGATTTTCATCACCGAAATATTTTATGGACATGTCTTCACTGAGGATGATGCTGTTCAGGTCGGCCAGGGAACCGGCTGATCCCCACTTCAGCGGGAAGGTGAACATGCTGAGGAATTCCGGGTCGGCATAGCGCACACGTTCGTGAAATACATGTTCGTCACGTTTCATCACTACATTGCCATCTTCGATGCGGCATACTTTTTTCACGTGTGTGAAATCCGCTTTCAGCATTTCACCTAACGGACGCGGAGTCAGTCCATATTGCTGTACCTCGCCATCGCGGTCAGCAAAGAAAGTCGTGAGGAATACCGTATGCTTGTGTTCATGGAACTGATCGATGTTGTGATCATTTTTTAGGCACACATATACCAGCAGCGTGATGCCAATGGCTACGGATAACCCGAATACATTGATGAACGATGTCAGCGGATTTTTCAGCAGGCTGCGCAGCGATGTCTTGAAGTAGTTTTTGAACATAGGGTAGGGGTTATTGTAGTGCAGGGCTGAAAGGTTTTTAAGTAGTACGGGCCGGAGTAATCTGATCATTTCCCACGTATACATCCGCCTGGCTTTGGCAGGGGAGAAACGTTCGGTGTTGTCGCGGAACACTTCTTCCATATCGCCTTCGATCTCTTCCAGGTATTCTTTCTTCACGAAGAACCGGAGTAGTTTCAGGGGCCA
>DASXWH010000051.1:0-3933 GCA_036503775.1 Ohtaekwangia sp. | reverse complement strand
TTCCTTAAACAAGTCGGCAGCTTGCCCGGCTACATCTTCCGCGTTTCGTACGGCCTGCCTATCGAGGTCTTCCTTTATCTCCTGTGCCCTACGCTTAAATTCAACGTCCTTTCTATAATAGTCGGCATTTATTTTCAGCATGCGGTCGGCATGGCTTTGCTGAAAGTTCTCTGCATTGGTAGCGGATTGCTCAAGTGGTTGAAGGGTTCCCATTTGATCAGGTGATTGACCGGTGCCTGATAATATTGCGGCATCATCAGAAGTCTGTGATCTTATTGCAGATCGATCTTGCGCTTGTTTTAATTTTAATAACTCCTTTTGGGCTGTTATGTTTTCTGTAAGCTTACCGGATACCTCTTCTTCAATATCATTTATCTCTCTGTCAATATCCGCAATCTGTTGTTTGATGGCCAGATTTGTTTGCCAATCAGCATTATGGTTTTTGATTAAAACTATTTGCCTTTCTAATATTGTGGTTCTTACCTTTTCAGTTGCCTCAAGATTTTGAGACACTGCTTCGGTAGCCTTAAGTCTATCCTCAACTTGTTCTGCATCATCATCCCTTTTACGCCTGGCTTCTTCAGCCACCTTTTCAAACATCTTAGCAAAACCTAGCGCTTGCGTGAATTGGATATTTAATGACCTCAGTTCGTCACCAGCTTTGGCGGCACTACCTAAAACTGCACCGGTGCTCTCTGAAAAGAATGAAGCTATATCTAGCAGGAACCCGCTAAACCCTCTGCCACCACCCAGAGATTTTCCAAGACCCTCAATTAGACTTGTACTTGCAAAAGAAAGTATATCTTGTGCTCTGGCTAAATCCTTTGCCCCTGTACTACTCTTTGCATATGCTGCCGCAAGTCCTCCCAATAAACCTATTACAGCGGTTGCCGGATTTATGAAAGATCCAATCTTTCCGACCATGTCGCCAACGGAAACACCGGCAACACTTATAGACTTTGCTGCCTCTCCAAATTGTTGTGGATAATTACCTATCTCATTCTTGAAAAGACCAGCGGCTTTATTCCCTTTTGTTAGCTCTGTATTTAATTGGGCTAATTCTTTCTCAAGTTCATCAGCACGTTTTATGCCTTCAATTGTTTCTTTATTAAGATTGTCGTATTCCTTGGTAAGTTTGGATACCTGTAAACGTAATGCATTTCTGGAATTGCTTTCAGTATCAAGTGTACGGGTTAATACCCTCTTCTGCTCAGTCTCCTTTTTTAAACTGTTTTGAAGCTTTATGTTTTCACGGACGTATTGATCCTGAGAAATTACACCTTTGCGGTAGTCTGCGTTAAGCTCCCTTTGTTCTTCTTTTAAATTAAGAATAGCCTTCTCAGTCTTTTGTAAGTCAGTCAGGGCCGATGCCTGGTCTACCTCAAAATTTAATATTACGGTTTCTTCTGCCATCACGGTAACTTTATAAGTTCAACCTCGCAAGCTGTATAGCTGTTATCGTACCCGGATATCTTGTTGCAGTAATACAAATTACTTGTATCTAAAGTTTTTATCATTACGGGTGATAGAAAATCAATCTGGTTATAAATCTTGAATGGAAGTAAACAGACACATTTTTGCTTTACAGGATCATTCAATATTCTTGCAAACTGCGTCCAGTACTTATCAATTATGTTTCTCTGAAAAAAGAATGGGTTGTTAACATCACCAAATGTCAATCCCTGTGTATACCTTGATTCTATATCCCTTCCGAGTCTCATCATGCTAAAGAATGCCATAGATACAGAGTTTTCAATATTTCCATTTAGAAAAAATCCACCTTTATCCATTACATCATTTGTATCTTCATTCCGGGTAACTGCGAAAATATAAACGTTATCGTCTTGGGTAATTGAATGATTTAACATGGTAGCTTCTCCGGTTGCATCCGATATGTACCCAAGCCCAACAACTACTATATAAGTAGATGTTACGGTGAATATCCTGAAGTCTCCATTATATTCAGGTACATTTGTCAAAATCCTGACTATACCACCGTCAACAAATTTTTGATCTGCGTCATTGATATTGAATCTTGGAGTACCACCGGAATCCGTTACAGATGTTATTTCACCTGACTCAGACTCTATCATCTCAATGAAATTTATCCTTTCCATTGAGTTATTAAATATAGGATGTTGATAACTTACAGGGGATGATAAATCTAACTCCACAGCGTCAGAAGTTTTTTCTATGAAATCATTATCGACATCTATACTACCAAATATTGACTTTAGGAAATTATAAATATTGTATTCCTGCAAGTCAACCTCATTTCCGTCCTGGTATCTTAAATTTGTTAGCTTACCATAAGATGATATGAACTCTGAATAATCTGTTTCAGAACTGTCAATGAATTGACTTATGTCTATCTTCTGCTTTTCCTTTATCTTGTTGAACAGATTTATTGTCAATGTTTTGGTAAATGGATCGTATATACAAATAGTGTTGAACATTGATAATATGTTAGACACAAATTCCTGTTTCGTCCATGAAGGAACCGAGGACACACCGTAGTTTTCGTAGAGAAATATTGGTGTAAACGTAGCCGTTCCATTTAATATATCCCCATTTGACAATGGTGCTTCTCTTACCCTTATGTCGACATAATCTCCAGATTCAAGGGGCACAAAATACGTCTTGGATATGGTGCCAACAGCACCAGCGACAGAATCAAAATTATACTCTACACCATTTACGTATATAAAAAAAACAGCAATACCATTTAGATCTAAATTAAATGTGTATGATACCGATAAGGTCATTTTAATATCCGCTACATACCTGTTATTAGGCAAATCAAAATTACCCTGACTACCGTCAAAAAATGGAAGTATGCTATCATTGTCGAAAGTTATAACGTCAGGAGGGTCGCTAACAATTGGCATTGCTTGAACTGATGTCTTACTAACATAGGATTTTCTACTGTTTATCTGATCCGTTGACCTGCCATTTGCTGCCATTGTCAAACTCAGAAAAAAAGGATCTTCCAGTAATTCACCCTGAATCTTTATACCAGATTGCTTGAACACTTCTTTCATTAAAGTGTGTACAAAAAAGCATCCTATATAATCTTCTGTAACAGTACTTAAAAATCCCCTAGTGACAAGCCCCCCGGCATCTAATAATGGGAATATAATACCTTCAGTATTACTCCATGAATTCGAAATATTTAGTTGTGTTAATGATACATCATACCGGGATAAATCCAAGTCAGTCATATTACCATTAAGCATCACAAACCAGTTAGTGTTGCCTCCAAAGAACGAACACGAAGCAAACCGTCCTACTATCCTTTCAATACGAATAGACCCAAAGTTTACGCGCTGGCCTTCATCGTTTATTACTTCTGTTGGCACTTGGTGGTATACTCGCTTGCTGGATGAATCAGGGAAGGGTATTCCCAAGGCATAAATATTATGGGATGTTAACTCTACATCAAAAGCAAATGACACGTCCCCATCAGTGGTTTCTATATCCTCGAAAAGCTTTATTTTCTTTTCGATTTCTATACTGCCATTGAAGTCCAGGTATTGCCCATTTACTTTTAACATCATATAGTTTGGGACGGTATTTCGTCAGTGTATGATATCGTGAATTGTAAAGTATAAAGTTTGTCGCCTTCATCATACTTTTTAAACGAATCAGAATCAACGATAACTGTGCGTCTGTCTGTTCTACTGTTAACAATCTGTACAATGGAGGATGATTTAATATAGCTCAATGACTCAAGCTGAGATAAACTTAAGTGCTGACTACGTACTACTATCTTGTTTCTGGTTACACGGAAGCTTTGGCGATTCAATGTATCAGCTGTTAATGCGTATGACTTTGGCCATTGCGGTAAAATGTTATTCCTAGTTTGTCCAGTGGCTTCAATGTCTACCTGGAATTCCTTGAACTTGTAAAATGGGAAGTATTCAAACCCTCCCA
>DASXWH010000050.1:0-7014 GCA_036503775.1 Ohtaekwangia sp. | reverse complement strand
GAAGGAAATCAGTCCGGATCTGTTCGGACTATTTTTCGAGGATATAAACTATTCAGCCGATGGTGGCCTGTACGCGGAACTGGTGCAGAATCGTTCGTTTGAGTACAATCCAACAGATAAAAGAGAATGGCATCCGTTTTCGTTCTGGGAGTACCTCACACCCGGATTTTCATTCGGTTCTATCAGCATTGAATCTGGTGTTCCTATACATTCCAACAATCCACATTACGTGATTCTTCACGCTGAGCACATAGGTCATGAAGAAAAATATACCGGAATTTCCGGTGTTGGAATCAAGAATACAGGGTTCGATGGAATGGTGATCAAAGCCAATGATAAATACAACTTCTCCTTTTTTGCACGCCTGTTGTCCGATGAACCTATATCACTTCACGTCAGTCTTCAAACCCCGAAGGGAAACATAGTTGCTGAAAGCATACTTTCGGTATTATCCAACGAGTGGAAAAATTATTCCGCACAACTGTTATCATCTGCCAGCACAGACAGTGCATCGCTCGTCATTCTGGCTACTACAAAAGGTAAACTTGCGCTCGATGTAATCTCGCTTTTTCCTGAGCGCACATTTAAGAACCGCGCTAATGGATTACGACCTGACCTCGCGCAGGCACTGGCTGATATGAAGCCGAAGTTCATACGGTTTCCAGGTGGCTGCCTTGTGCATGGCGATGGACTTGGTAACATGTATCGCTGGAAAAATACGATTGGTCCGGTGGAGCAACGCGTTGAACAAAAAAACCTCTGGGGATATCACCAGACCATGGGACTTGGCTATTTCGAATACTTTCAATTCTGTGAAGATATTGGCGCCAAGCCACTTCCTGTATTACCGGCTGCTGTAAGTTGTCAGAACTCGGGTGGTACATGGCGTATTGGCGGCACCGGACAAAAGGCCCTTTCGTTGGATGAGATGTCAGCCTATATTCAGGAAGTATTGGATCTGATTGAATGGGCCAACGGCCCATCTACTTCTAAGTGGGGATCAAAACGAGCGGAGGCAGGCCATCAGGCCCCCTTCAACCTTCAATATGTTGGTATCGGTAATGAAGATAAGATCACACCTGAATTTGAAGCGCGCTTCAAGCTGATTTATGAAGCCGTGAAAACCAGGCATCCGGAAATAACGGTAATCGGAACATCTGGTCCTTTTCCCGATGGCGAAGATTTTTCGAGAGGATGGGAATATGCAACGACCCTGAATGTGCCTATGCTGGATGAACATTATTACAAAGAGCCTAGCTGGATGATGTCCAATCTAGCGCGTTACGATTCGTACGACAGAAGTAAATCCAAAGTCTATCTCGGTGAATATGCTTCCTGGGGAAATAAACTTCAAAATGCAATTGCTGAAGCTGCCTATATGATCTCGTTGGAACGCAATGGCGATGTGGTAAGCATGGCTTCGTATGCTCCGTTGTTTGCCAAAAAGAATCACACACAGTGGAAAACGGATATGATATTCTTTGACAATACCTCCGTTTGCCTTACTCCGAATTACCACGTACAAAAACTGTTTTCACTCAACCAGGGAAACTACTACGTTGAGAACGTCATTTCTAAAAATAAAGCGGACACAACACTGGCAGCATCCTGTGTACAGGATAGCAAAACAGGCGACATTATTTTGAAGATGGTTAATGCCGGTGATAAGGCACAGGTTGTAAAGGTAGATTTAAGCCGGTTCAAAAAAATAAATTCGAGCGCTTCACTCGCTGTACTTACCGGAAAGCCTGATGCAGAGAACACGTTGGATAATCCTGAAGCGATTGTTCCGATAAAATCGGTATACAAAGCGGGCAGGTCATTTGACTACTCAACACCTCCGATGTCTTTGTCAGTGATCAGAATAAAGACGAAATGATGATTGATGTAAAATCTACAGACCGTAAAACCGCCACGATGTCAACGCGCTTACATCTTTGTTTCTGTTTTATAATTCTAGCCAATCAATGCTGGTCGCAAGGTACACCTTGGAAACTTTGGTATACACAACCTGCCGGAACAACATGGGAGAATGCATTACCTATTGGAAACGGAAGATTGGGTGCCATGGTGTACGGTAATGTTGAAAAGGAAACGATTCAACTGAATGAACACACGGTGTGGAGTGGAAGTCCGAACCGGAATGATAACCCGGACGCACTCGCTTCATTATCACAGGTACGCCAATTGATATGGGATGGCAAGTGGAAAGAAGCACAGGACCTGGCCAATAAAGTGATCATCACCAAGAAATCACATGGCCAGATGTTTCAGCCGGTAGGGAACCTTGATTTGATCTTTAAGGATCATAGTCAGTCCACAGACTACTATCGCGAACTCGACATTGAGCGAGCTGTGGCAACTACATCCTATAAAGTAGGTGACATCACATTTACACGTGAGGTATTCGCATCACTTTCGGATCGTGTGATCGTGGTACGCCTTCGGGCCAGTAAACCTGGACAGCTGTCATTGGCAACGACACTCTCCACACTGCATACACGTCACGATATTAAAACAACACCCTATGAAATTCTGGTGAGCGGAGTTACTTCCGATCATGAAGGTGTGGCAGGAAAAGTAAAATTCAAAAGCATCGTGCGACTGAAGCATAGCGGTGGTAATGTGACACAGACCGATTCTTCGCTGGTGGTAAGTCAGGCTGACCAGGTTACACTATACGTGTCCATTGCCACCAACTTCAATAGCTATAGCGATGTTTCAGGTGATGAAAACGCGCGTGCAGTAGCAGCACTTGACAAAGCTTACGGTAAGGATTTTGAAACATTGCTGAAGGAGCATGTCACGGCTTATCAAAAGTATTTCAACCGGGTTAAGTTGGATTTGGGTACAACCGATGCATCCCGTTTCCCAACCGATGTTCGTCTGAAAAATTTCAATGCGGTCTCTGATCCTCAGTTTGTTTCACTCTATTTTCAATTCGGCCGATACCTTTTGATATCGTCTTCACAACCGGGAGGTCAGCCTGCAAATCTTCAGGGGATCTGGAACAGCAGAATGCGTCCACCGTGGGACAGCAAGTACACCATAAACATCAACGCAGAAATGAATTACTGGCCGGCAGAAAAAACAAATCTGCCCGAGTTGCATGAGCCTTTTCTGAACATGGTGAAAGAACTGTCGGTAACCGGACAGGAAACTGCCCGGGTGATGTATGGTGCACGTGGATGGGTGGCTCATCACAACACTGATATCTGGCGGGCAACGGGAGCCATTGACGGTGCCTTCTGGGGAAATTGGAGTGGAGGAGGAGGATGGACCAGTCAGCATTTGTGGGAACACTACCTGTACAATGGAGATAAACAATATCTGGAATCCGTTTATCCGGCCATTCGCGGAGCAGCGTTGTTCTATGTAGATTTCTTGGTCAAGCATCCCAGGCACGACTGGCTGGTGGTGAACCCGGATATGTCGCCAGAGAATTCTCCGAAGTCACATGAAGGTGCATCCATCGCGGCAGGCACTACTATGACGAATCAGATTGTTTTTGATGT
This sequence comes from Ohtaekwangia sp., assembly GCA_036503775.1. Taxonomy (GTDB): domain Bacteria; phylum Bacteroidota; class Bacteroidia; order Cytophagales; family Cyclobacteriaceae; genus Ohtaekwangia. The sequence continues at coordinate 3,499 of DASXWH010000050.1, read as the reverse complement.
GTTCAGTGTAGCTATCCGTGCTTCACACGTGTTGAAGAAAGATGCAGCTTTTGCCGACACACTTCGGCAGATGCGTGCACGTTTAGCACCGATGCACATTGGAAAGTACGGCCAGTTGCAAGAGTGGCTTGAAGATATAGATGACCCGGAAGATCATCACCGGCATGTGTCGCACCTGTATGGTTTGCATCCTTCGAATCAGATCTCACCGTATCGTACACCGAAATTATTCTCGGCCGCACGCACAACGCTTACCCAACGCGGTGATATTTCCACGGGTTGGAGCATGGGGTGGAAAGTAAACTGGTGGGCAAGACTGCGTGATGGTAATCACGCCTATACACTGATACAGAACCAACTGTCACCGGCAAAAAACACAATGGAGAGTGGAGGAACGTATAACAACTTGTTTGATGCCCATCCACCGTTTCAGATTGATGGCAACTTCGGTTGTACGGCCGGCATTGCTGAAATGCTGATGCAGGATAGTGACGGCTCAATTGATTTGCTTCCTGCCTTGCCAGATGCATGGCCTTCCGGTAGTATCAGCGGCCTGTGCGCCAGAGGTGGATTTGAAATTGTAGAGCTGCAATGGAAAGACGGAAAAGTAATCAAGTTGATCGTCCGGTCAGTGCTTGGAGGAAATCTCCGGCTTCGTTCTCCGAGTGCATTGCGTGTACAAGGTGGCAAGTTGAAATCCGCGAAGGGCAAAAATGAAAATCTATTCTATCAGACGGAAGAGATTCTTGCCCCCATTGTTTCCAACCAGGAAAAAATTACAGATCCGGTACTGAAGATAACTATACTCTATGACCTGGCCACACAAAAAGGAAAGGTATATACGTTCATCGCTCCCTAAGAATTAAAATGTAAAACAACTCTGATTTGAAAACTATGAAGCTGAAGATTATTACGATGGTGGTTGTTCTTTGTACAATGACGTTCATCCCAGGAATGGCACAAACAACTCGCATCACCAATCCCATACTGGCGGGTTTTTATCCTGACCCCAGTGTGTTGAAAGTGGGTGGGGATTATTATCTCATCAATTCAACCTTTGCTTACTTTCCAGGCATCCCTGTTTTTCACAGCAAGGATTTGAAGAACTGGAAACAGATCGGCAACGTCATCAGCAGACCTTCCCAGATGAATTTCATGGGACACCGCATGACCCGGGGATTGTTTGCACCTGCGATTGATTATCACAATGGCACCTACTTCGTAACGTGTACACTGATAGACCGGGGTGGAAATTTTGTGGTGACCGCGAAGAATCCTGCAGGCCCCTGGAGTGATCCGATATTTATTCCGGAAGTACGCGGGATTGATCCTTCTTTATTTTTTGACACAGACAACAAAGCCTATATTCTTTATAACAGCGATGCACCTGACAACAAACCCGAGTATTCCGGACACCGCACGATTCGGATGTATGAATTTGATGCGTTGAATGGTAAAGTAGTTGGCGAGGAAAAAATACTGGTAAACGGTGGTGTTGATATCACCAAGAAGCCTGTGTGGATAGAAGGTCCACACATTCTGAAGCGCGATGGATGGTACTACCTGTACGCAGCCGAAGGAGGTACATCGGTGAATCATTCCGAAGTAGTACTGCGCAGCAAGGAGGTATGGGGACCGTATGTTCCCTATGAAAACAATCCCATTCTCACACAGCGTGACTTACCAGCCGATCGAAAAGATCCAATCACATCAGCTGGTCATGCGCAATTGGTGGAAGGACCCGATGGAAAAACATATACGATTTTCCTGGCGGTTCGCCCTTACCGCGACAACTACTATAACACAGGAAGAGAAACATTCATCACACCGGTTGAGTGGAAGAATGGTTGGCCCGTAGCCAGCCCGGATAGTAAGGTGTTGAAGTATTCCTATGATGTTAACTACAAAGAAGTAAAGCAAAGTAATGCACGTCCGCAAAGCGGAAACTTTGGGTATACTATAACCTTTGAAAAGGAACTCGATCCGGCACTCTTATTCTTGAGAACGTGCGACAGTTCTTCATTCAATCTGGGGAAGAAAGGCCTGACGCTAAAGCTCAAACCTGAAACGTGTATGGAGTTAGGTAATCCTTCCTTTATCGGGAAACGACAACAGCACCTGTATTGCACTGCAGAAACTGAATTGACTTTCAATACAAAATCAGATAATGAAAAAGCAGGACTCATCATTTTCCAGGATGAGAAACATTTCTACTACCTGTGCAAGTCTGTGAACGAAGGGAAGCCTGTTGTTCAGTTGTTCAAAAGTAACACCGAGAGTGCAACGATGGATTTGGTGACGCAGGCTCCCGTTGCTTCAGATAAAGTCTTGTTGCGTATAGATGCTGAAGGTGAACAGTATAGTTTCAGGTATGCACTCAAGCCAAACAATTGGGTTGTTTTAAAAGACAAAGTAGATGGTACTTTCCTCAGCACCCAGGTGGCTGGCGGATTTATAGGTTGTGTGTTTGGCATGTATGCCACTTCCACCGGGAAGGAGACGGCCAACAGCGCGTCTTTCAAATTCCTTCGCTACAACGGCACTGACCCCATGTATAAATAATCCCATGAAACCTGATCGTAAAAGCATAATGGAAACAACACGGTATTTACTTTCCACCAAACAATGGCCCGCCATCGCACTCCTGGTGATGACTGCGTTACTGTTACCCACCATCGATGGACAGACGCAAAATCCATTCATCCGCGATCAATTCACAGCCGATCCTTCAGCACGTGTGTTCAATAACAAGGTGTATGTATTTCCATCGCATGACATACTCGCTGCCGAAGGAAAGGGACGAATAGGCTGGTTCTGTATGGAAGACTATCACGTGTTCTCATCCGGTAACCTCACCGACTGGACGGATCATGGTGTGATTGTCAAACAAAATGAAGTTCCATGGGTAAAGAAGGATAGCTACAACATGTGGGCTCCGGATTGCATTTTCAGAAATGGAAAATACTACTTCTATTTCCCGGCAACACCACAGGATACCACCGGGATTGGGAGAGGTTTTACGATTGGAGTAGCGATCGCTGACAAACCCGAAGGTCCCTACACTCCACAAGCAGAACCAATCAAAAAGGTAAGAGGTATTGACCCCAATGTTTTTATTGATAAGAACGGAGATGCGTATCTGTATTGGTCGGCAGGAAATATCTACGGTGCTAAACTCAAGGACAATATGCTGGAGCTCGATTCAGAAGTTAAGATACTGGGCGAGCTCCCCTCTAAGGGATTAAAGGAAGGTCCGTATATGTTTGAACGAAATGGAATTTATTACCTCACGTATCCACACGTGGAAAATAAAATCGAGCGGCTTGAGTATGCTATCGGTGATAATCCACTCGGTCCTTTTAAAATAACAGGGGTTATCATGGATGAATCTCCCACGGGGTGCTGGACAAACCATCACTCCATCATTCAGTTTGATAAACAATGGTATCTGTTCTATCACCACAATGACTACTCACCCAAGTTTGATAAGAGCAGATCC
>DASXWH010000049.1:0-4335 GCA_036503775.1 Ohtaekwangia sp. | reverse complement strand
GATATTTCTTAAAGCATTTGTACAGCACACTGCTCAGTGCACGTCCGTCACCCTGGCTGGCAATTTCAGCGGTGCTTCTGGCTTCCCACACTTTTTTCTTCCGCGCCACATCCTGGATGTCGATCACGATAGATCCCTGCTGGTACTCCCGCGACCAGGTGCGTGAGGCATCAACACCCGAAGGGTCGGTAACCGGACTTTGTCCCAGAGGGCCGAGGTTTTCCGTGTCCATGCGTACGATCGATTCACCGATGTAGCTGATCACCAGCTCGGCCGTGGAGTCTTCTACGGCTTTGTAGCCTTTGCGTGTGAGCTCCTGTGTGATCCATTCTTTTATGGTCTGGTAAAGCGCATTCTCATCGATCTTGTGATCCGAGAGTGTTACTACTTCACCTTTGTCCACGCGGAACGTGGTGTATTGCGTAAGGTCGACCGATTCATCTTTTTTGATCCTGACCGATTGCGCTGCGCCTGAAACAGCCAGGCAAAAGATGAGACAGCAAAGAAGGATGGTTTTGAGCATGGTGCAGAATGTATTGTGAAGGGAAGTTAAGTAAAGTCTTTTGAATTATGCAGTGAAGAAGCCGGGCCAGCCGTGTATTCAGGCTGAAACCTGTTTTGCTACGACACCCGGCTAATGTAAAACAGACGTGTTCACAGAATTCTGGGATCGCGAAAGCATTTATGGTTTCGGTGACACGCAATTAAAAATTCTGTATGACAAAGTAATGCGCTCTGGCAAGTAAACCCCATTACCCCGGCAGAGTCACCGGTTTCCGGGACGCTGATGCATAGAACTTCTTCGTCCTTCGTTGGTGCTTAGCGCAGCGTCATCAACAAGCTTGTTTAAAATGCGCGTTCACATTGTTCATGCTTCCGCAATTCCGCTGGCGGAGAGGGGATAACTCTTTCGATGGGGCCATGGACGGCTCATCGAGGTAAGACCGAAGGCGTTAGTATAGCGTATATAGGGCGTTAGGATGTAGTATGGTCTGTATAAGGTCTGTGTAAGGACTCTGTAAGGTCTGTGTAAGGCCTGTATAGTGGTGCGGGAGATGAGCGGGCCGCTCTTGTTTTTGCCGGGGAGTAGCTTTACAACGCTATAGCCGGGCGCAGGTTACACCGGAAAAATCCGGTTTGACCGGTATCTGCGTAAATATTTATTTTTAGTCACTGTTACGGTCATTTAACCATGTTGTGCTATGCCTAAACCCGGATCCCAGGAAAATCATGCAGGAAAGATAACGGTCAAAAGCTCCACCTACAAAGTTCACGTCAGGAATAAACGCGGAACGCATAAGCCTGCCGTGCTGAACGATGCCTGTAAGGAGGCCAGTGCCCGGCTGTTGAATGCCAACATTCCCGCCAAGATCATCAACGATGCTATTGAGCCGTACCGCGAGCAGTTTTCGCGTGGCCAGTTATGGCAGCGTCTCGTTTCGCATTTCCGCCAGCAGCTCCGCGAAAGCAGTGTACCCGACTTCAGTACACTCCGCGATATGGACGTGCAGGAAAATTACCCGCTCTCACATGCACTGTGTTCCCGAACAGAAGTGTCGGCCGACCGTGCTGCGGGGACGCTGCATGCAAGACTGATCTGTAACCTTGCCCCGAAGTTCCGGTACACCGGAAGCCTTACCGGTTACCGCATCGGGATGGTTGTCATCTATCCCGATGTTGCTGAAAAGTCTGCCGATACAGCCGATGCCTATACACCCGTGTTCGGTCTCGGGGAAGAACCCGGGACGGTTGTGTTCACACTTCCCCTGAAGGAAAATGCCACGCAGGTTGTGCTCTGTACGATACTGGAAGCGTATGAAGGCAACAAGCCCAGCGGAATGCAGAGCGGCAGGGCTATGCAGCTCAGGGGGTTTACGATTTAGTTTTCAATCAATCAAATCCTTCGCTGAAGAATTCTTCTATACTCAGGTCAAACGCAGCGATCACTTTTAGCAGGCTGGAGTACCGGAGGTCTTCTCCTTTTTCGTAGCGGCCGAACTGCGTACGTGGAATATTGTGTTCATAGGCAAAGTACTCATAGCTGGTGTAGCCGCGGGCAATGCGCAGGGACCGGATCCGGTCGCCCAGCTTCTTCAGTTCCGTTTCCGGGTCTTTAGTCTTTCGGGAGGTTTTCTTGTTTTTGGTCATGAACTAAAAATAAGACAGCAGGCCGCACTTTAGTTACCATTATTTTACAACCATTTATTAGTGACTTACAAAATTCTTTTGTAAATTCATGCATCGTTGCTGACCCTTGGTATATCATGTTTTACTTCATCTCCGATTTTATGAATGTTGTTCAAACCACTACCTTACGCCATGATCTTCTCCTCCGGCTGATCGAAGAAGATCTGAAATGCCGGAAACTGGTAAACGGCCTGCAGGCGCTGGGCTTTGAAGCGTGTGGCAGTCACCCTGACCTGGGTATGATCATCGTGGCCTGTGCCGGCCTTGATGCCACCAGCGATGTTGACCTGGCGCTGTATTATGATCGTGCTGCGGCCTATCACCACCAGGGCTACCCGGCCGAAGCGGCAACGCAGCTTGGCCGCATATTGCTGGCGGCTGGAAGGGAATGAAAAGCATTCATGCCCCAAGCCGCCTGGGGCATGGAAAGAAAGAATGTCAAACAGAAATCAGGAAGAAATCCTTATTTTAGGGAGGAGCCAACGGTTTTGCTATGTGAGGGATATACGCTATATGGCGTATATCCGGTAGTTGGGACATGCATCTTCGCGTACCATAGAAATTTATACGCACGTTTCAAATTTAGTGTTGACTGTGTAAAAGCCCGTTGGATAATATTCCGGTGATGCCCGTATCAAATTCTGATGAAGCTGGAAGTGGAACAAAAAATATATCTGCAGATTTGCACTGAAAACCGCTATTTTTACAGGAAACTATGGTTTTCGCCATAACGGAAATATATACCACAGTGGTATATAGCCAGTAGTTGCCGAGCATTTGATATTAAAAATATGATTGACGAAAAAGGATTAAATCAAAAACAGATTAGAAACATTGTCGTTGGGCTAGGACTTGGACTAGCATTGACAGCACTGTTTCGTTATGCGTACAGCAATTTCACAGGGACAAATTATTCTGAATTAAAGGGTAAAGAATGGAAGACAGTTAAATTAGGAACCCCATTTATTCAAATAGAAACACCGGTTGACCTAAAGGAAATCACACAGGAATTACCTGAAAAAGCTAAAGAATATATGGAAAGCCAGCAATCATTCTCCTATCAAGCTGGATATGACTTAACTATTACTGCGACAATAATCAAATATCATCCAGATGTATACTTTGACCCCGAAGGATCTGAGAAATCCGTTAAGAACTTTGAGAAATTGCTTGGAGCTAAAAATATAATGTTTGCCAAAAAGGATCTGACTATAGACAATTACAAATCGAAAAGACTGGACGGAAGTTTTGACATAGATAATAAGCAATACGCGTTTTCCAGAGTAAGCATTGAAAGTGGACAAATAGTAAGGGACGTGTTGGTTATTGTAAAAAAAGGTGACAACGAAGGACAAGAAATCAAGGAGAGAATTGTTCAATCTATTAAGGTAGAGTAATCAAACGCCCGGCAACAAAATGCATATGCCATTGCCGGGGTTCAGAGTAATTCGTAGTTTGTGTTTCAAAACAACGGTCGGTCACGGTTGACAGTGACGGAGCTGGTCGCCAAAATCATTCCCTACGGTCATTCATTTGGCTCCTAACCCGGCAACGTCATATGCACAAACGTTGTAGGTAATGCGCTAAAAAAATGACAGACTTCGATTTAACGATAGAGACAATAAGACCAATTTTCGAAAACCATGATTTTAAAGTCGTGGCCAGAAATAAAAACTCTATAAAATTTGAATCAAGCTCCGTTGCCGTGACAATTAGCTATGACGAAAGAGAGAATTCAAATTCAATCTTTGTAGGACTGCTAAATGGAGACATGAACGTATTACATAGAGAAAACCTAAGGGAAGTCTTCCATTGCAACATTGAAGAAATTACAGGAAAAGGAATTAGTAAATTCTTGAATGATTTTTTGTCGAATTAAGGGAAGGGAATATTAACCGGTGACCTTAATAAACTTCGAGAATTGGATAACTATGAGAAGAATAGAAGTAAGGAATATACGGACGATTTGATTAGGCAACAAAATTTAAGGCAAGCTGACAAAGCTTGGGATGATAAAAACTATTTGACCTTTATAAAACAAATTGACTTAATAGGCAAAGACCGTTTACCAAAATCCTACACTTTAAAATATAAAATGGCAAGGGACAAGATTAGGGGAGCAAATTAAAATCGGGTGACGCGCACTAC
>DASXWH010000048.1:0-5468 GCA_036503775.1 Ohtaekwangia sp. | reverse complement strand
GTGTACGTGCAGAGAAGAATGAGAAACCCATAGCAATTTCCGGACGCTGATTCAGTGCACCTAAAAATTTACCTAAAACCGCTTCAAACTCTTTTATGTTATCTGTACTTGTGGTTTGCTGAAGTTCAAAAGTGAATCCCGCTGACTGCCCCAATCCGGGAATAGCCGGAGGTGCGACCACTCGGATGCGGGCTTCTTTGATATCAGCAGTCCGTTTTTGGATCTCGGCCATGATTTGTGGTACGCTTTCCGTTTTCAGATCCCGCTCATTCCAATGCTTTAGATTCACAAACAGGGTGCCTACGTTTGACTTGTTCGAAAACGTCATGATATTCAATCCTGCAAGCCCTCCCACTACGTTAACCGCAGGGATTTCTGTAATACGTTTCTGAAGTTCAAGCTGAAGTGCAATGTTACGGGTAGTTGAAGTACCTTCCGGCATTTCATACGTCACATACATACGCTTTTCATCTTCCACCGGAATAAAACCGGTGGGCTTGTTTTTGAACATGACAAATAAGCCAACAAAAAGGCAAACCATCATTACCAATACATACGGTGTTTTCTTTATCCAGCCACTGACACCGCGGGTATAGGATTGTGTAAACTTTCCGAACCAATGATTGAACCGATCAAAGAAGCGGTCGAGGAAATTTTTATCCTTGTCCTCTTTGGCCGGCTTCAACATCAGCATGCTTAATGTAGGCGTAAGTGATAAAGCCACAAATGCGGAGATGATTACGGATACCGCAATGGTAATGGCAAACTGCTGGTAGAGTTTTCCGACAATACCCGGAACAAATCCAACCGGCACAAATACAGCAGCCAGGATCAGGGCAATGGCAATTACCGGAGCAGAGATCTCTTTCATCGCTTTTATCGTGGCATCCTTTGGTGAAAGTTTCTCATGGTCCATGTTGTGCTGAATGGCTTCCACCACCACAATCGCATCATCCACCACAATACCGATGGCTAACACAAAAGCAAAAAGAGTCAGCGTGTTTATGGTGAATCCGAAGGGTATAAAGAATATGAATGTACCGATAAGAGACACCGGGATAGCGAGTACAGGTATTAACGTAGCACGCCAGTTCTGAAGGAACAGGAACACTACCAATACCACCAGCAACAGGGCTTCCACGAGTGTGATCACCACTTCCTCAATGGAGATCTCAACCACTGATGTTGTTTCAAGCGGTACCAGGTAATCTACATCCTTCGGGAATCCTTTCCTCAGTTCCGTCAGGGCTTTCATCACACCTTCGTTGGTGTCAAGTGCGTTAGCACCTGGAGCCAGATACAACAACAGGAAAGAAGAAGGTCTGCCTTCCACAAATGGATTGTTACCATATGAAAACTTCGCCAGCTCTATGCGCGCAATATCCTTGAGGTAGACCAGGTTGCCCTGCAGGGCATTGCTCCGTACGATAATATTTCCAAAGTCTTCTACTGTATTGATACGGCTGTTGGTAAGCACGTTGTACTCAAAGGCCTGCGTTTTTGTCTGCGGGCTCCCTCCGATGGATCCCGCGGCAATCTGCAGGTTCTGTTCAGCCAATGCTGCGTTTACTTCTCCTGCTGTGATGCCCAGTGCAGCAAGCTTCTCCGGATTCAGCCAGATACGCATACCAAAATCGTCACCCACAGAAAATATGTCACCAACACCTTTTACACGAAGCAATGCATCTTTCAGGTAGATGTTACCAAAGTTTCCGAGGAATGTGGCATCGTGCGTACCGTTGGGTGAATACAGTGCTATCGCCAGGAAAATGCTGGGATTTCTTTTCCGCACAGTAAGTCCGAGTCTCTTCACAATTTCAGGCAGTGCAGGTTCAGCCACGCTCACGCGGTTCTGTACATCAAGTGTCGCGATGTTGATATCGGTTCCGATATCAAATGTCACCGTGATGCTGCTGATACCACTGGCCGTGCTGTTGCTGGACATGTATGACATACCCGGTGTACCATTCACCTGCGCTTCAATGGCGGTAGTGGTTGTCTGCTCCACGGTTTGTGCATCTGCTCCGATATAATTTCCCTGAATGCTTACTGTGGGTGGTGTAATGTCTGGATATTGTGAGATGGGTAAATTGATCATGGCAATAATTCCCACCAGCACAATGACCAACGAAGTAACGATGGAGGTTACGGGTCGTTTTATAAAAACATCAGATATCATGTATTCTCTTTTAAGTAGGTGGTCCTTATTTCTTAGCTGTTTCAGCTTCAGGTTTGCTCACTGCTATAGGTGTACCTTCACGAAGATTCTGAATACCCTCTGTGATGATAACCTCGCCTTCTTTCAATCCATCAGCAATGATGATGTTCTTTCCAACCTGTTCCCCGAGGACCACTTTACGTTGTGTCGCTTTGGCGCTGTCAACCATGTAAACAAAAAATTCACCCAGCTGTTCATTCACGGCCTTGTATGGTATAATCACCGTTCGGGTAGCAGTTGATAACACGTGAATTGAACCACTCATGCCTGCTCGCAGGGCGTGATCAGGATTCGGAAAAGTGAGTCGCATTTTAATGGTTCCGGTTGTGGCATCAACAGCTCTGTCTATGATGCTGATCTTACCCGGATAAGGATATACATCATTACCAAAAACCAGCCTGAAGGTAGAGTCGTTCTTTGCCGTATTCTTCATAAGCCTGGTGAACTTGTATATGTCACGCTGATCTACGGTAATATCTACAGCGATCGGGTCATCTGAAGAAATGGTATTCAGTAAAGTAACACCCGGAGAAACAGACGCTCCTAAGCGAACAGAAGAAATTCCGATAGTACCATCGAACGGTGCTGAAATGCTGGTATAACCAACCACGGTTTTTGTACTCCGAACATGAGCTTTTGCTGCATCCACCTGCTTCACCGCAGAGGCGTAAGTAGCTTCAGCATAGTCAACCTGTTGTTTGGCGATCGCATCACGTTTATTCAATTCGCGATAACGATCCACGTCTTTCTGCGCTTTATCCAGGTTGGCTTCCTGCACGGAGAGATTGGCAAGTGCCTGTTGATACGCAGCCTCCGATTGTTGCTGATCAATGGAATAAAGCTTCTGTCCTTTCTTTACTTTTTCACCTTCCTTAAAATGGATACCACTAATATATCCGTTCACCTGCGGACGAAGCTCTACTTCGTTGAGGGCCTTTACGGTTGCAGGATATTCCTCATAGTAAGAAGCATCACCGAGTGAAACCTTATACGTTACCACCTGAACAGGTGGTGGTCCCTGCATGCCTTGCTGATTCTTATTTCCACATGATGTTACCAGGATGAATGCGGCAAGTGCGATGTAGATAGGTAGTTTTTTAAATGTCATATAATTCACGTAAGTCTTAGGTTAATAATTGATTTGTCCCAGGGCACGTTGCACGTCTACTTTGCTGGCCAGTACCATGTACAATGAATTGAAATAGTTGATTCGTGTAGTTTGCAGATCGGTTTCAGCAACCGTCACATCCAGGTATGCCTTTACGCCATTGCGGTACTGCAGCTGGATAATGTCATACACTTCTTCCGCGAGTTCAACATTTTCCCGTTGTGTTAAGTATTGCGCCAGGTTGCTCTTATAGGAAGCCAGTGCGCGTGAGTACTCCGAGCGAAGATTATTTTCCAGGTTGGTCAGCCCCACATCCATGCGTTTGCCTGTCCATTTTTGTTCCTGGATTTTAGCGGTCCTTTTTCCTCCCTGGAAAATCGGATACGTAAGCGAAATGCCCACAAACGAATAGGGATAACTTGTACCGTACAATTCGCCAACCGAATTGTTCTGGTAGTTCAGGTTGTAGTTTCCATACAAGCTAAGCGAAGGTATAAATGCCCAGTTTGCATATTTAATATTGGCGTTCTGAAGTTCACGTTGTGTGTAGAGCATCTTGTAAGCAATATGATTGGCATGGTTGAACTCTTCGAGTGTGTCCAATATAATTTCATTTTCCATTTGCAGCGTATCATACTGAATGGGCAACTCATGACCTTTTGGATAACCAATTAAGGCTTTCAGGTATTCTTTTTTAGCCAGTAATACTTCGGTATTGGTCTTGAACGCGGCCCGTGCATTTCCCAGAAGAATGGTGGCGCGTTTGTAATCAGTTTTATCACTGACACCCGTCTCGTAGCGGTTGAATGCATCTTTAGAACTTTGTTCCAAACGTGCAATGGATTCCTCTGTTACCCGAATCTGTTGTTCGGTTGCCAGTACATCGTAAAAAGCTTTTGTAACATTCACCGTCATGTCAATCTTCGAACTGGCGGTATTCTGACTTGCCTGAATTCTAACCTTTGAAGCTGTGCTGCTTGCCAGAAGCACATCGCGATTGAATAAATTCTGCGTGGCTGACAGCTGCGCCTGTGAAGTATTGTCAACGCCAAAACGAATAAGAGTGCCTCCAATCACGCTGGACTGTAAATCAAAAAAGCGCTGATAATTCATGCCGAAGTTGATTTGCGGATACCAGTCCGCGAGTTTACCCCGGATGATCTTGTTGGTAATCTCTTCATCAATTTCAGCTTGTTGAATGGCGGGCTGATGCTGGATAGCATAATAAATCACATTCTCGAGCGTAGCCACATCCAGCAAACTATCGGTTTGCTGCTGCTGTGCGAACAGTAGAGTCGGCAGCAGAAGTGTAAAGATGAGTATCCCCTTTAAGGAGAATGATTTGTAAAAATTAATTGACATACAGATTATAGGACGAATCATTTAGTGGTTAGTAGTTCTTTCGCTACAGTCTCGGGCATTTCTTCATTAAAGATTGTTCTGAAAATGATTTGCTTCCGGTCGAGAAGAAACTTCCGGTACGCATTATCCGTCAGGCCATGGATAGCCTGCAGAACCGGTTTGGCGAGTAATGGATAGTTACATAGCGAGATCAGGTTTACAATAAAATGTTCAGCTGTTATTTCCTGAAGGGTTCCTTTCTTTATCTCTTTTTCAAGCTCTTCCCGGATCAGATCACTGGACTTGATCTTATTGGCTGAACAGAAAGCTTTTATTTTATCAGGCCTCCGTGCTGTTTCGCTGATGATGAAGTTATCGAGGTAAGGATACGTAAGTCCGTAATTCACAATAACATCTATGTAACGTGCAATCTTTTCCTTAAATGGAAGTGATGATGTGAGAATGTTCTGAACGCGTTCTTTTTTTTCCAGCAGGCTTTCATCCAGCAGGATATCCAGCATCTGTTCACGTGATCGGAAATAATAATGAATCAAGGCCCGGTTGACACCGGCTTCATCAGCGATCTCTTGTGTCGTGGCATTCAGAAAACCCTTCTGAAAGAACAGAATCCGCGCTTTCTGTTTGATCAGCTTTTCGGTTTGTGCTTCTTCTGCACCCATTGGCTTTTTTGTTTAACAAAATTGTTAAACGCAAAGTAACGGCTGAAAAGTTGCCTTTTGCAAGAAGAAACTCAGGATTGTCGCCAGATGCGCGACACTTTACGACCTGTAAACGATTGCG
>DASXWH010000047.1:0-6746 GCA_036503775.1 Ohtaekwangia sp. | reverse complement strand
ATCCCAATGGTTAAACCATTCGCATCGCAGGCACCTTTCATGGCAGCATCCATAATTCCGAAACTGCGACCGCCTGTTAACACGATCCAGCCTTGCTTCGCAATTTGTCTGCCCAGTTCAAATGCAATTTCATTATCCTCCGGAGTTGCATTTTCCCCCGGACCCATAATGCCTACGATTGGTTTATTAAACGACATGGTCTTTCTTCTTCAAATGTTGCTGCTAAAGTAGCAAGGGATGTCCGAATTACAAACGTAAAAAATATACTCAGTTGAATTCACGGTTACAGTCCCGGCAGTGATACACTTTCTTCTGCGGAATGAAGAGTCCGAAGAATAAAACACCAAGCCCGGTCAGCAGATTTTCAGTAAGTCCTTTGGGAAAGTCACGTTCAATGGCGGTCGAACGACAGGTCGGGCAACTCAGAATGGAGTCATCATCAACGGAAAGGTATTGTTCTTTGATGACCTGGCGGGCGCGCTCAGAATCCTTCGCAAACAGGTGTAACCGTACCTGAAAGGCCAAGAGATGATTACCCGGATACAGATTGGCCAGATTCTCCTGTGTCAGAAAGCAAGGGATGTCATGTGCATCCAGTTTTGTTTTTATGATGTTCGCATCAATCGGGTTGCTGAATTGCTGAAACAGAATAATTTCATCCGACTCTTCCATGCTGTATTATTGCATCAGGTAATATAACCAAAACCGATGGTGATGAAAAGACTTATTGTTGATATGGACGATGTTATGGCGGATGCCACCGGCCAGTTTATCCGCTATTATGAACGCGACTTTGGTGTACAGGTAACGCGGGAGAGTTTATGTCACCAGGATGAAGGCAAGGGTTTCCCGGCTAATCACGAGATCGTGCGCGGCTATACAGTTGAGGCTGGTTTTTTCCGCACCATGATACCAAACCCCGGAAGCCAGCAGGTAGTACAGGAGCTCAACCGGAAGTATGAACTGTTCATTGTTTCCGCGGCTATACAATTCCCGCAGTCGTTGAGTGAGAAGCAGCAGTGGCTGACCGAGCATTTTTCATTTCTACACTGGAAGCAGATTGTTTTCTGCGGAAGCAAGGCAGTTGTTCACGGTGATTATATGATCGATGATCACATCCACAACCTTGAAACATTTAACGGTGAGAAACTTTTATTCAGCGCTCCGCATAATCTGCAGCACACGCATTTCAAAAGACTGAACAACTGGGATGAAGTCGCTGCGTATTTGTTATAGGCTTGGTGCCTGATCAGCCTTCAGATCATGAAGCAATGCTTTCAGTTTATCCAGGTGATTGCCATAGAGTTTTTTCAGGTACCAGGTAGCAAGCCACGTACTGCAGATAAAAAAGAAAACAGCAATCACACCCAGATACACCATGGTGCGTGGCTGTTTTAATAACTGAATGAATTCATCCGCACCGCGTTCAAGTCCTCCGAAGAGTAAACCCAGGCAGAAGTATAACGGATATAAAATGGTATAGCTGCGTTTATAAAACTTCAGGTAGCTCGATAAGTTGTCGGCAAGTCGTTCGAGGTTGGTCCGGATGTTCTGATCTGCAGATTCAAAGCGGTTAAGCAGGATCAGTTTCTTGACATAATAGAATGAATACGCTACGAGCATGACCAGGATGGAGGTGGTTGTCCATTTTAATGCTCCCGAAGGAAGGGTAAGCGCATAGATCAGCAGCGCAATTCCCACACCCACCGTAAAGATGAGTTCAAACCATACGCTGCGTTTTAATTTGGAAACAATAGACCGGCTGTTTCCCTTGAGCATCTGCGCGAGTTCTTCTTCACCTTTCCGTGCATAGCCCGGCTCATTGTTTTTCCAAATGTTTTTGAGTTCGTCCAGTTCCATGTTACGTTCCCATAAGTTTCCGTAGTTTTTCACGGATGCGATTCATGCGCACCCGTACATTATTTTGTGTTATTCCCACCGTCTCGGCAATTTCGTCATACGGTATTTCTTCCAGCGCCATCATGATCATCGCCCGTTCAATTTCCGAGAGCTGACGAATAGCCCACTGCAGCCGCTGAAAGTTTTCTTCCTGATCATCGCCCCACGCATCGGATATGTTCATGTGTACTTCCTGCAGGTCTTCGGTCTTGATATGCCGTGTCTGCTTGCGGAAACCCGATATGGCTGTGTTCAGTGCGATGCGATACATCCAGGTTGTGATCTTGGCTTCACCACGGAAAGAAGGGAAAGACTTCCAGAGCTGAAGCACGATCTCCTGGAAAAGGTCATTGCGGGCATCACGGTCGTTCTCATACATGATACAAACCTTGTGAATGAGACCCTGATGCTCGTTTATGAGGCTAATGAAATTCCTTTCTTCCGCGATCGCCAAGTGAGAGCGTACTTTTATGAATGTGTCGAAGATAGGGAAAGAAAATTACAGCAGGTCTGTACCTGTTTTTTTATTGTCCTTGTGAACGTCTTTGAATTGCAGCATATCGAATAAACGCTGCTCTTTCTCGTTATCAAACCCACAGGAGGTCTTGAATTCTTTCGGATTTTCATAGGTGCCGAAGAGCATATCCCACCAGACAATATCACCATAGTTGTTCGTATGCTTGTTGTATTCGTGATGAATACGGTGCATTTCCGGCCGCTGAAATATATAGCCGATCCATTGCGGTGTTTTGATATTGGTGTGGTAAAAGAATTCACCCAAAGCGGTACATAAGGTATAGATTCCACCAGCCTCAACACTTAGTCCGAGGAATGAGTACACCAGCAAGCTCCCGATAATTGAATTTACAGTCATTTCCAGCGGGTGTTTGTAGAACGAGGTTATTACTTCAATGCGCTGTGGGCTATGATGGATCTGGTGAAAACGTGTCCACAGAAAATCAACGGTATGTCTCCAGCGATGCCACCAGTAAAATATAAACGTAGCGATGAAGTATGCAATGAGTCCTCCTGCCGTGGCATTTACGTGATCGGATAAATGAAATACAGAATATACGGAGAACCATTTCTCCCAGGTGAATCCCGCTACGATCACTACGCCCAGCTGAATAAAGTTTACGCCCAGTACGCGTATCGTCCACGTGGGTACTTCCGGTAGTCTCCATCCCGGAAATAAACGTTCAATCAGAAAACATATTCCGAATACAATAAAGATGATGGTGAGCATACGTTATTTGATTTCTGTTCATTAACGTATGCATGGTTGGTTAGTTTAGTCTGTATGCATTAACCCTTTTCGGATTTTTTCGTATACGGACTTTTTATTTATGATCAGATTATACATTGTTGTATGCCTGCTCAACTTCATTACCGGCTTGCTGCGTCAGCAATTGATTCATGTTGGATTGAATAAACGCAAAGCTGACGGGCAATAAAATAAAACTCCAGAGTATAACCGACCAGTTCTTATGATAATCGGTTGCTCCGTTTTCCTTTAGTTTAGAAACCAGCGTAGTGTTTACGGAAGCGATGATGATCGGTGACAAAATAAAAAGCAGTAACGAACACCATACAGCAGCACGGGGTGATAAGAGGTTTCGCGAAGGATTGAGCGTATTAACCTCACCGTGAAACCGGTAGGTTAAGTTCAGCATGTGATACACATTGTAGATCGGTATGAAGCCCAGCAGGGCAACGGTTGCCGGTTCTCTCGATGTTGGTGTAAGTGAAAAATTTCTTTCCGGTGGAGCCTGGTAGAACAGATCCGATTTAACCGGCAGGAGGAATAATATCCCGGCTACTGCTGACACCATACCCACCGACATACAACCCTGAACCGTACTGTATATATCGATGAGAGATCCAAAAAGACTGCTGAATCCTACCCACGACAAGGATTCAAAAAATGAAATCAACCCAAAGCTTACAATGAACATTTCACTGCCCCCTCTGCCTCCGGAGATGATGGCCGGAATCGCCAGCGCGATCGCACCAAAACCAAGGCCGATAAGAAAAAAGCCTATCGTGAAAGAAATAACAGAAGGCATCATATAAATAAGCCCCAGGCCACTTAGTACGATACCCGCATAGAGAAAAAGCAGGTAATGATTTTTCAACCGGGTGAGAAACCATGCCAACCAGATGCCGAAGAAACCGGAAAAGGCTTTGAATGAGAAGATGGCCCCGATCTGTGTTCCGCTCATTCCATACTCACGGCTGAAAATGGTAATGGAATTGTTTACGATCATGGAGGGCACCAGTAAGAAAATAAAGAAAAAAGCAAGACCCCAGAAGCGGTAGGAACTTATCTGATCAGCCCAGGTCCAAGAGGTTGCAGTTGATGTTTGTATTTCCATGTTTCTATGGTAGGTTTTAGGGTTCACATTTCCAGGATCAATTCTGCAAAGATGTAAGTAAATAATAGATAAGACCAATATCAACCGTAATCCAGATGATGTGTACCGTTCAAAAAAAGCTATTCTTTGTTTTTCTGATGGCGAGAAATCCCGACACTGCGGGTAGCCACCAGATCACTGGTCCTATCATATGTCTGCTAATCGCTGCGTTCCTCGTGGCCCGGTTCATAAATCAACCTCAGGAAAGTACTGAGCCTTTCATTTTCTCTGCTGATCGGGATGCCGGTAACAATTCCTATTAACAGGTTATCGGCAATTTCTACACGCATTTGTGGTCTGATAATCATATCGAAATCTCCGTCTTCAACAGTTTGGTTAAACTCCACGCCAATAAAACTTCCCGTTCCGGAAATCATGTAGTGGAAGCTGGGATTGATTTGCCAACTTGTATGAACTGATTCATCTGCAAAATGCTGCGTAATCGCAGGGCCGGTGTAGATCATCGTATGAAAGTTACTTCCCCACCTTTTAGCCACGACTAAAAACGGATTGTAAATATTTCCGGTATGAAAATCACCTTCGCCATACTGTTTAAATTCAGTTAATTCAAATTCCTGAATGTATCCCAATGCCATACTTGTTTTATTTTTTTCGGAGACATAAAACGAATATTGGGCAGCCAGTTTAAGACTGCTTAGTTTACTGCCCGGTGCAGTTTCATTTTCAGTGGTTGGATAATATAACAAACAGGGTAACTCAACTTCAAGTCCCAGTCGGTTAACCGGTGCCCATTCATATTCTACCAGTGCCGTATATTCATCGTAAGTACCTTTGTCTGTCAGACCTAACCCAACGTTCCATTCTTTTTCACCTTTTCTGGCGCCCAGATCCCGGATCAGGTCGATGTACAGGGGTTCTGCATGTAAAACTTTATCCGGAGTTTTCTGGTTTTCAAACTCCTCAATGTAAAGGCTGTCTTTAGTTTCGTTAATGTCGTGTTCTGTTTGTGCTGTGGTAGTAATAGCGGCCAACACAGACAGACAGATCAGAAGAAAAATTCGCTTCATGAAGTTGAGATGTTAAGTATCTATCCCTTTCCCAATTGAATGACCATCAGAAAAATCAGAACAGATGAAACGATCACGAATATCGTAAGCCGGTTTACAAATTTGAATTTCAGTTGGCTATTTTTGATTCTGGCCTGAAGGATATGAGCGATATCATCAAAGTTAGCATATTGACTTTTGGCTAATGTTAATTGTCGCCCGCTGGGGAATTCCAATAGGGCAAGCTTCGTTGTCCAGCTGAAGTATGAAAATTTTAAAGTATGCACTTCTACTTGTCTACATTCTCTTCGTTGTCAACTCTTTCAATTAGGTTTTCATTGTCATTAGAAATGAATAGAAGAGTCTTTGTGATTTTTGAAACCTCGATATTAATCGGGGCAGTCGGTATCAACATTGGAACAATTGGATCGTAAATATTCAATTTAAGTCTTGGCTTCTCTTTCGTCTTTAATACAAACCCCTCTTTTTGTTTTTCAATTTCATAATCTAAAGTCCTAATTGATAATTTCTTTGATCTTTTTATGTCTATGAATTTTAGAACATTTGTCCAAGAGATTGCTAAAATTGGTAAGGAAAGTCCTCCGATGATGAATAGTAGTCGTCTACCAAATCCATCTGCCACTTTTACCCCAAAAAGATAAACTACTCCGATACCGATTGACAACAGAAGTATCAATGCAGCGATAAATAGAAGTCCGAAGATAAAGGTCAGACTAATCTCGTCCTTTATTCTTTTTTTGTCTGCGTCCGTTAATTCTTTCTCAGTCATGGAGTCTTTGTCGGAAGTACATTGCTGCTAACGTTCGCATATAAAGCGTGCCGGCAGACCAAATTAATAATTAATCATCAAGTTCTGCCGGCATGATTTATATGCATTGTTGGCGGTCGTTATCTCCTACGCTTCTCAAGGTTATCGATGTTAATTTGTGTTTCTCTCAACTTCAATTCGTGTTCTTTCAATTCATCATAGATCTTTTCTGACTCCCTTTTCTGTAGCTGTTCTACGTCCTTAATCTCTTCTTTTACATCTTGAATTTGTTGTTCGATGTGATCTGTCTTCTCGAAAAGCCTAGCAAAGTCTACTTTCGAATCAATCATTAGAAAAATAAACACTAAAGCGACTCCACCTGAGAGATATTGGAACCAGAACTCGTGCATATGATCGCCAAATTGTTCTCCCAAAGGTCTGCCCCTACGCCTTACGTTTGAACCTACCTTAAATTCTGAATTTTCATCCGTTGTCTCCTCGAATTTTAAGGAATCGTCAACTGTAGGAGAGTAATCTCGATTTCTAATAAAATCTGAATAATATTGCTTCTCTGACTGAGACTTTGCTGTGTGAGTTTTCCTTCTGCTCATTTAGGCAAGTAGTTTGAGTTAATCCATTCTATGTAGTTTTTCTTAT
>DASXWH010000046.1:0-2255 GCA_036503775.1 Ohtaekwangia sp. | reverse complement strand
GAAGCATCCATCTGCACCGTGTTACCCTGTTCATTCCGGGCTTCCATATGGAAACCATCATTCAATCGTTCAAGCTCAATTTTTACCATGCTCTTCCTGTTTCAAGGGCCAAAGGTAGCTTCCCAGAATCATACCCACCAGACTTACGATAACTCCGGGTAAAAGACTTGGCCAGGCTACTTCATAAACTTCAAATATAATCCACGTGATCATTCCGGCTATCATCGACAGCAAGGCACCACCACTGGATGCCTTTTTCCAGTACAGCCCTAACGTAAGCGGGACAAAAAGCGATACAAGACTGAGTATAGAAGATTCTCCAACGAGTTCATAAATATCCGACCGGAGACAGGCCATTACTGTTGCCACCACACTGAAAAGCAGTATCGACATCCGGGTGATCATCAGTAATTGCTTATCCGTTACCCGGTGTCGTGTGAGCGGTTTTACCAGGTTTTCAGAAAAGATCGATGCCGGTGCCAGCAAAGCTGAACTGGCTGTGCTCATGATAGCCGATAACAATGATCCAAAGAAAAGGATCTGAATGGGTAATGTAGTATGCGACAAAACCATGTTGGGCAACGTAAGCTGCGTATCACCGCTCACCTGATCCGGGTAGAGGTGCTTGGCACACAGGCTGATGAAAAGCGGAAGCATGGCGATGGTGAGGTAGAGAAAAGCCGCGATGTAACACGACCAGACAGCGGTTTTGGCTGAACCGGAGGACATGGTCCGCTGGAATACATCCTGTGAAGGCAAAGATCCGAGACCCAGTACAGACCATGCCGAGAGGTAAAGGACAATCTCATTAAAATCCGCTTTGGGCAGGAACCTGAAGGTTTCATCCGGCACCTCATTGAGTACCGTAGTAACACCTCCGGCCTTTGATGCCAGAATAAAGGCAAGCACCAGCATACCGATGATGATAATGATACTCTGTACAAAGTCAGTAATAGACACAGCCCACATTCCGCCTACGTAGGTGTAAAGCGTTACGATGACCGCACTTAGTACTACCGCCTGCCACACCACCATTCCGGTTACTACGTTCAGGATAATGCCCATGGCCACCAGTTGCGCAGCAATATAACCGGCATATGGTGGTGCCAGGAAAAAGCTGGCTACCAGTTCTGTGCGCTTGCCAAACCTGACTTTAAAATAATCGCCCAGCGTAAGCAGGTTCATGGTGTAAAGCTTCCGCGCGAAGAACAATCCGAATAGTATCAGGCACAGTGCGGCTCCAAAAGGATCTTCAATGACATTGTACAACCCACCTTTTAAGAATTCAGAAGATGCACCAAAGACTGTTTCTGATCCGAACCAGGTAGCAAACAGCGCTGCTGAGCTCAGCATAATCGGGAGGCTCCGGCCAGCCAGCATGAAATCACCTGACGTCTTTACCTTCCGCGATGCCCACACTCCGATCAGGACTGTACCGATAAGGTAAATGATAATGGATAAAAGCAGCAAGGTTCTTTCCGATTAGCGATAGAACACTAAAAGTAAAGAACCCTGTG
The DNA here is from genome assembly GCA_036503775.1 of Ohtaekwangia sp. Lineage (GTDB taxonomy): Bacteria > Bacteroidota > Bacteroidia > Cytophagales > Cyclobacteriaceae > Ohtaekwangia. The sequence continues at coordinate 738 of DASXWH010000046.1, read as the reverse complement.
CTTACTAAGAAGAATAAATGTAAAGGCTATTTATTTTTTTTCAGCTGGAACGTACGGGTGACGTTGAATCCAAAGTGGATGTCACCATCAAAAAAGTCTTCCTTCGTTTCCGTAATGAATGCCCGTTCCGTGAGACCGTAACCGTTTGTCATGAGCAGCTGAAATACGTGTCCTCCGGTTTCGATATCAATTCCAAAACCAATGCTGTTGTAATAGGGTAATTTTACTGCGTTCCCATCATTGTCTGCCGCATAATACTCACCCTTGTTAAAGTTGTGATAGTATTCGGTGGTCAGTGCAACGCTTTTGGTGACTTTCAATCTACCACCAATTCCCACAGCAAACTGATTGTTCTCTTCTACGGTCTGATCGACTGCATTCTTGTGGATGATTGTTGGCATGATCTGGAGTGAAAGTGCCGTAGTTATTTTTCGGGCAATGAGCAACTGACCTGTGTACGACAGGCGATCTATACTTTCAAATTCAGGTGATACATCACTGTTGTGCTTGGGTTCCAGCTTATAGGCAAGCCCGCCCAGCGCGGTAACGGAGAACGGAAAGTTTTTATCGCCTGAGCTTTGTCTCAGCAGACGGTACTTCAGAAAACCGTCAACCGTCTTGTCAACCGAATTTCTTCCGATACTCACCGATAACCTGTCGGTGATACCGTAGTCGAGACCTAAGCGCACATACGCTTCATCGAGACCATACATCTCATATAATCCGCCATTGATGGCA
>DASXWH010000045.1:0-42523 GCA_036503775.1 Ohtaekwangia sp. | reverse complement strand
TATGGAAGCATTTCAAATAGATAACATGACAGGACAGAACAACTCTGGTGCAAGGCCGAATGACCCATTGAAACGCCTTGCAGCCTCATCCCTTACTGGCGATAATATCTTTAACCCGGCAGGAGATAACTTAGGCAAGATCAAGGACATCATGATTGATATTTCAGAAAGTAAAATCGAATATTTAGTAATCGAGTTTGGTGGCTTTCTTGGAATGAATCAAAAGTATTTTGCGGTACCCATGCAAGCGCTAACAATTGCTAAGGAGCATAAGAACGCATTTATTCTGAGTGAAACGAAAGAATCCCTCAAACGATATCCAGGATTTGATAAGGACCATTGGCCAAATACAAATGCGCATACCGACAACCCAACGCGTTCAAATGAAAGTGGTTTTATGAGTGGTGGGGTCAAATAGAATTTTGTATCAACGCCATGCGCATGAGAACATTGATTTCTAAACAAAAACTATATATGAATGATATAAAGAATCCGGAAGAATTATGGACGGTTCAGAAAGCTAAATTGAAAGTCTTATTCACTAATCTTCATGACGAAGATTTCCATTATGACTATGGTAAAAAAGACGTCATGCTGGAATTGCTGCAGAAAAAGCTTGGTAAATCAAGGGAGGAATTGAACTTATTGCTCCTGGGATTGTGAGTCCTTGGGTGTGAAACAGGGTTGCTGCGTCCGTGCATTTGACGTTACTGTGGCGACAACTGCTCTTTAGTAGAACCTGTTCATCTTCATTATGATATACCACCGTTGTGTTTACAATGACTTCGATACATGCTCAAACAAACTTATGTCCGCATCAATAAAAATTCTAAAGGATAATTTGAGCAGCCATCCCGACTTAGGTTCAAAGTTGAGCCTGCTTTGCAAGAAGGTTAGAGAAGAAATTGATGCCTGCGTATATACTCCTGAGCCAGGGGCATTGATGACTTTTTAAAGTTGCTTAGCGAACACAAGGTGAACTATGAGACAGTTTACGAAGATCCCACAAAGATTACCCATCCAAATTCGAACGGAACTAACACTTAAGTTTTAATCTTTTTGGTCCTACTTTCCTCATTGGTTTAAGTAACGAAATAAAGAACTTTTAACATGATTACAACTAACGACCCTGATGTGATTCAACCGAAGAAATCCACCATTGCAAACAAAAGCGGGCCAATCATTATTATCGAAGATGACGCGGATGATCAGGATGTTCTAACGGAGATATTTAAGAAGCTAAATTATCCAAATAAGATATTATTCTTTTTTGACGGACAGAAAGCTCTTGATTTTATCAATGATTCAGATGATTCGCCCTTCCTCATCTTATCGGACATCAATATGCCCAAGCTTAACGGCATCGCTTTAAGGGAAAAATTAAAAACAGATGCAAAATTGAGCATAAAGTGTATACCATATTTATTCTTTTCAACTGTGGCAGATCAAAAATCTGTGATTGAAGCTTACAGTCTCTCAGTTCAAGGCTTTTTTGTGAAACAGAACTCAATGGGAGAATTAGAAAAAACCATCTTTGCAATTGTAGAGTATTGGCGAAGGTGTGCCGCGCCTAACGACTTTCCTGAATAGGAACAATTCTTTACCCACTTCACTTATGGATGAAAATACTATTGCGCTCGATAATACTTCTCTTTTTCTCGACTTAGATCAAGCCGTGCTGCGGCTAACGGAACTCATTTCGCTTTACGAACAAAGTAACATTCTTATGATAGTTATTTGTCAGGATGCTATGCCGGTAGCGAGCCAAATTGCAAGGAAGCTTGGTTTGGCCTTGTTTTTTTCGCCTGTTAATTTAAAAACGAAAAACTGCTGAATCCCAGCGTGAAAATAATCCTGTTGACTTTGATTATGATATTGTTAAAGAGTCGGGCCGTGATGTTCCTCAGAATTTCATTGTTCACCAGGAACAAAATCTAAGGACAAATTTGAAAGCCATTTATACAGAGATGTACGAAGCGATGATTAAAACGTATCCAGACAAGCTGATAATTCTGGTCGATCAGCTTACAAATATCAATGCAGCCTTTTTCCCATGTCTCATTCAAAAGCATGCAGACCAATCAACAGGTAATAGCTTTTCTATTCCAGTAGTTCGGAAGTTTATTTTTTTGCACGTTTTTAATGAAAAGCCAGGAAACTCAGCCACACAAGGTTCCGATATTATCATTGAACATACCTTTATTGAATAATGCACGTTTGCTATTAACTAGTTAACAAGAGGAAATAGGTAACGACTATTAGTTAATGCCACTTGCATTGACTATATTCATCTCTCCACAACAATTTTATGAACATTTACTATGCAGATGACGATGCGGACGACCGTGAAATATTTTGTGACGTAATACAACAGATAAATCCCGGCATCAAAATCATCCTTTCGAAGGACGGGCAGGAAGCGTTAGAACTTCTCAATCTTCAAACACCACCACCGGATTTCATCTTTTTAGATATAAACATGCCGCGCGTGAACGGTCTTGAATGCCTTGTTAGGTTGAAATCAGATGATCGTTTGAAAACTGTTCCCGTCATAATTTACTCGACAACGGCAGATAGCAGGGAAGTATTGAAAATGAAGTTACTTGGAGCTGAAGAGTTCATTTCAAAAGCCAACTCGTTTGAGGGACTGAAAGAGTCCATCCGTAAAGTTTTAATGAAGGAGTACGCCTTTACCCATCAATAATATTGACTAAGTTCAGTGAATCTGAATTGAAAGAAATTAGCTTACTATTCTGGAAGAATAACAGTAAAAGTAGCACCCTCATTTTCCGTTCCCTTTGCCAAAATAATCCCTCCATGGTCTTCCGCAATTTTCTTACAAATGGCCAGGCCAACGCCTGAACCCTCGATGCCTTTTATATTGTCGAGCCTTTGGAAGAGGGTAAACATCTTGGAAGCGTACTTTTGATCGAAGCCTATCCCGTTATCGCTCACTGTAATGGCTACATATTTTTTATCCCGGTCCAACTCGTACCTCTCCACATTTTCGTTAGAAAGCTTGCTCGAGGTTATATTGACTACTGGATTCTCCTTAGCAAACTTTAACGCGTTATCAACCAGATTGGTAAAGAGTTGGTTCATGTGAGCTGGGTATGCATGAACCGAAGGAAGCGGCCCAACATTAACGATAGCTTTTTTAATCTCTATTGTGCCCTCGAAATCATCGACAACGTGTTTCGCGGTCTCATTAAGATCAACTACTACTAATTTTTTATCGGTTTGATTGAGGAGTGAAAAACTAAGCAAATCTCTTATCAACGTAGACATCCTTGAGGAAGACGCGTGGATTTTCTTTGAATAGTTTTTAGCAAAATCGTTTAAGTTGGCTTCAGGTTGAGCCAGATAGCTCGCGAAATGCTGAATCTTCCTGAGAGGCTCTTGTAGGTCGTGACTTGATATAAATGCAAATTCCGAAAGCTGTTCGTTTACCCTCTTAAGTTCTCTGTTAGCTCTTAGCAACTCGCTGATGTTATTAAAGGCCAGTAGAATCAACGTCTCATTTGAATTATCGTCTTTCACCAATCTGTAGGCGTTAACATCAAGCACCAGTTCTCCTAATCCGGGAAAAAAATGCTTAAGCTCAAAGTCTTTAAAATTGGATTTTTTGGCGAGCAGATCATTCAGGTGTTCACGCAATGAAGGAATCTCCCATGCATTGTCCGCCAACTCAAAAATGAAACTGCCTTCAGTCTTTTCAGGTATTAATTTGAAAGTTCGGTAAAAGGCTTTGTTTGCCATTCTAATCTGAAGATTAGCATTAAGTACGATTAGAGGACTATGAACCGTTTCAACAATTGCTTCAGCGTATGTTTGTGATTCCTTCAAATCAATATTCCTTTTGCGCAGTTCCTCATTAGTGGTTGAAAGTTCCTCAACGGCTGACTGCAATTCTTCTTTTGAAGTTTCCAGTTCTTCATTGACGCTCTGCAATTCTTCATTCGATGATAAAATTTCCTCATTGTACGCTTGCAACTCTTCGTAGGTTGTCTCGTACTCCTCATTGGAAGCCCGGATGAGACCGCGGGACTCACTTAATTGTTCCTCAAGTTTCGTGATCGTCTTCTCCTTTGAATCGGACCGGGATCTTGATTTAGCAGCTTTGTCTTTTACAGAGGGCTGAATGATCGAAGTCTCTTTAAATACAACGAGGAATGCAGTGTCACCGCTGGCATTTTTAATCGGAGCAACTTCTATAGTAATTCCCTTGAATTCTTTGTTGAACTCCGTCACGATACCCTCTTTAACGGCAACCTTTTCAGTTTTTCTGGCTTTTTGTAATAAGCTCCCTAAATAAACAACAAGGTCTGCCCTGATGATTTTCAGAATGTTCAAGCTCGCTTTTCCTGTAACCGGCTCCAGGTACGGGGAGACAAGGCCAAAAAATTGCACAATCATCAGGTTCTTATTCACTACTATGCAAGGCGGTACGTAGCGTGATAGTATCAATTTCCCTACTTCCTTTTCAGCATCCACATCGACCTTTTGTTCCGTTATTTGCCGATCATGTAAAGAGGTGTTCTCGGCTGTGTGGATGGTGAATTCCAGTTGAGGAGCTTTTGTTGATTTCCTCGAGAATACTTTGATTTTCTTATCCAACTGCTCAAACAGATCGGACGCGGCCCCGATGGATTCAGATTTCCCCAAAAATAGGTACCCATTGGGCTTAATTGCGTAGTGGAATGTTTGCAGAATTCTGGTCTGAGGGCTTGCTTCAAGGTAAATCAGCACATTCTGACAACTGACAAGATCAAGACGGGAAAATGGCGGGTCTTTAAGAAGGTTTTGCTGAGAAAATATACATAACTCCCGGACCGATTTAATGATCTGATAATGGCCATCTATTTTTGCAAAGTATTTTTTTAAATGATTTGCTGACACACCCTGCAACGAACTCATCGGGTAAATTCCCAATCGAGCTTTTTCAATCGCGCTGGTGTCAAGATCCGAAGCAAAAATCTGAATCGGTAAACTCAGTACATTTTCTTCCAGGAATTCAAGTAAACAAATAGTAATCGAGTAAGCTTCTTCACCCGTGGAGCATCCGGCTACCCAAATCCTTATTGGGTCGGCTGATTTCAGTTCTTTGATAAGGGCCGGAAAAACTCTTGTTGTAAGCAGTTGATAAAAATCAGGGTCGCGAAAAAAGCTGGTAACGTTGATCAGGAGATCATCGTACAGTGCGTCAACCTCTTTGGGACTGGTTTTTAGCAATGTAGAATAGTCTTGAAGGTTCTCACATTTATTCAAGACCATTCTTCGCACTACACGTCTGTAGATACTTGCATGTTTGTAATTCAGGAAAAAGTCAATGCCTGATTTATTTTTAACAATTGCCAGAATTTTCTTAAAATCTTCTGCATGTCCACTTAACGCTTCCTTTTGCACCGATTCTATCTCATCCGATGGCAGTCTGGTGTAGGGTACATTAATCAACCGTGCAAGTTCCTCCGCTATGCCTTCCGGAGGAAGAAAGAAATCTACATATCCGGAATCATATGCATTGCGAGGCATGCCAGAGAATTTCGCAGTCTCATCTTGAGCGAATGTAATCCCGCCCTCCGCCTTAATTGCTTTTAACCCAAGCGTTCCATCAGTGGCCGTGCCGGAAAGAATTACACCGATCGCATTGTTTTTATAGATCGATGCTAACGCGGTCAGGAAGTAATCGACAGCAAAATTTCCGATTACGTTTAACGACCGTGGCGCAAGTTTGAGGTGACCATCCACCAGGCTCATGAAGGTGTTAGGAGGGATAACATAGATATTGTTGGGCATTACCTCCATGCCATCTTTTACAGTATGAACTGGCATCTTGGTTTTGGATTGAACTATTTCGGCCAGAGCACTTTTATGATTGGGTGAAAGGTGCATGATGAGCACATACGCCATACCAAGATTTGAATCAAGGTGTTGTAGAAGTTTGGAAAAGGCTTCAAGACCGCCAGCGGATGCACCGAAGCCAACTATAGGAAAGGGTTGGGAACGTAATTCTTTTGAGGCGCCTTTTTTAGGTGATTTTTTTTTGCGTGCACGCGAATCCGATAAACTTACTTTTCCCACAAAATTTGGCCATCCTCTCCAAGAATTAAATAGTGAATTTAACTTAAAATACTGGTACTAACTACTTGCGCATACGCATAAGGCGTCCATAGGGAGCTAAAATCGACAGGCCGCTTCGCGGCATGATTTTTACGCTCTGCCATTTACACGCCACTGTAATTTTCTCATAAGACGTGAAATTCGTGTTAAAAACGAATCTTTTTATCCCGTTTAGCTCGGTTCGGTCAAGTAATATTACGTTTATCTTAAAAGGAAAGAGGCAGATGTACCCCTTATGATCATTTTATGTATAGATAATGACCCGGAAGACATAGATCTTTTTCGGGATGCTGTTAATCGGATAGACACTTCTATCACTTTCCTTTCCGCATTGGGGGGACAGGAGGCGTTAGCTCTACTTACACTAATTAAAGACATCAAGCAGCTGCCTGAATACGTATTTCTCGACATAAACATGCCACGAATGGACGGTAAAGAAACTCTAAAGGAAATTCGTAAAATTGAACGGTATCGCTCGATGCAGATAATCATGCTATCGACTGGATTGAGCCCCAGAGATCATGAAGACTACCAACAGCTTGGAGCAAATCACTTTATGTCAAAAGCAAGTTCTTTTCAAGACTTGTGTGATAAGTTAAGATATATCTTAAAAATGCAACCACTATAATACTTCGTTTTACTTCCGCTGCATCCGCTCCTGACCCCTGCACAGGCTAATCAAAATTTTGAAATTCCATCCTGTATCTGAAATGGCGAAAAACTGGAAAAAATCCATGCCTAAAATTTATATTCTTGAGTTTTAAAAAAAAGCGACCGATGGGCAAACAATGCCTCGTAATCCGCCTTTAACATCAATATTTCTGCCGGGCATAAGATTCGGGCATAAGCCAGTTAAAATGGCGTATGAATCCAATAAGCTTATGATACAGCTGAAGGGAAAAATAGTCCTCGTAGACGATGACAGCTACGAAAAGGATCTTTTGGAATCAGCGTTAAAAAAAAGAGGCTGGGATGCTAAGGTAGAGTATTTTGACAATGCACATGATGCCCTTGATCATCTAAAGCAAAATACCGATGAAATATTCCTGATAATCTCAGATATGAATATGCCAAAAATGAACGGAATGGATTCAAGAAGACGATCGATAATGACCTGGGCTTAGCGGGCAAATCGATACCATTTATTTTTGCAACTTCGAGTTCGTCAAAATCAGAAATAACAGAAGCATTTGACTATCGCGTGCAGGGCTACTTCCCAAAACCGGGTACCACCGAAGAACAAGCCGACATGCTTGACATCATCATTAAGTATTGGATAGTGAGCAGTCACCCTAACAAAGACATAGATGCGAACGCCACCATGCAAACAATTGCCAAAAGGACAACCCCTCAGGTGAAGTAATTACGACTTAATCTTTCGGGTGGTCATATCATTCGGACTTGTTGTCGAGATTGTCAATTACTTTTCAAAGTCGAAGTTCTTCTCGATTCAATTCAAATGGTAACATGTGGATGGAATTTCTGAGCGTGTGATATGAACACGTGTTGATCTTAATAATTGAGTCTTCCGGATGTTATTTAAGAGTCATCCGGTTCTTTTAGAGCGTAGACTTTTATAGATATGATCGAAATTTTGAAGTTAAACGCTATTCTCGTTGCCAATCAGCTTGACATCAAAAACATAAAAGCGTTTTTTGAATTGAAACCACTCGCTGATTCCTCTTCTGAACTGTTTTATTCTTTTGCCACGAACAAGTATCAGTATTATACTAATTATGGCGTGGTTGCGTTTGCCGGCTATACAGAAGAAGAAATACGCTCCACAATCCAGGAAGTCGTTCCATTTCATAAAGATCCGGTGAAAAACGTCTTAGGCGATGAGTTTGATGTGCGAGTTGAAAACGGAAGAGAAATAACTTTCGATTTCAACGAGATGATCGTTGGTCGTGTAGATGATAAAGTAGTGAGAATTGCCATGCTGCACCTTTCTCAGTCAGTAGCACTTGACTATTACAATGGCATCGGTGAAAATCTTCTTGAAGAAATCAAACAATTCGCCCGCCAGCTCGAGAGCAACGGCAAGCTGCGAATTAGCCGTAAGAATATGATGCGCTTTATCGGCAAGGCTCTCACCACGCAAAATGACATTGCCGAAAACATCTACATCTTCGACACCCACGATCTTACCTGGGAAGACGAGTACCTGAATAAGCTATACCACGGGTTGATGAAGCATTTTGACCTGCGCGTCCGATTCAATGAAATTGAGTACACCTTGAAAATAATCGAGAACAACCTGATGGTATTCCGTGAGATCATTCACCATCGCGAAAGCAGCATCTTGGAGTACATCATAATAATTTTGATCCTGCTGGAAGTTTTTGATTTGATAATTTCAAAGTTTTTTCTGAGTTAGCACAGGCCCGCTATCCTCCGGTCTTCTTGCAAATACAGTCATACAAATGCACCATGTGCACAAATACAAACGAGTTCCTTGGTATGAATAACATCCTGTGTCTTACTCAGCGATCAGGTCGATAATTTGTCTCTTAGCCTTCATCGATTCAGGGAAGTTCAAGAGCATCCAGACATGAACCATGTCCTTATATTCATTATAATTCAATGATAATCCTTGTTCTTTTGCCAGAGTGTTAAATTTCCTCGCGTCAGCAACCAAAATATCACGTGAACCAATGAAAATGGAAATTTCGCCAATGCCTTCGGGCGAACCATTAATCGGACTCAACCGAAAATCATCCACATCAATATCTCCCGCAAACGACAAACCTGCTTTCCGCAGTCCTTTAACACTCAAAAATGGATCAGTTGAATCTATTTTTTTGATCTCGGGATTATTTAATGTTATGTCGAGCCAGGGAGAAAGCAAAATAATCTTGCCGGGTGTTGGTATATTGTCAGCTTTTATTTTCTGAGCCAGTGCCAGGGCTAATCCCCCACCTGCAGAATCCCCCATCAATATAGTGTTCACTGCACCGGCATTTGAAGTGATCTCCTTATACAACGGCGTAAGCATATTGTAAGCATCCACACACGTAAACTGCGGAGCCAATGGGTAGGCCGGTGCTGTAATGGTGCAATGCGTTTGATGAACAAGCATGGATAAAAACTTCCAGTGCTGCTTAACAAATCCCTGAACATAGGCCCCTCCGTGAAAGTATAGAATATGTGTTTTCGACTTTCCTGCTTTAGAAGTCAATGTAAAGACTGGGTGACCGTTGACGTGGCTTTTGTCAACATGGCAATATTTGTAGGTACCCCTTGATGGTTCATTGCTATTGTAAAAGTCAAACTTTTTAAAAGCGAATTGAAGCTCCAGAAATTTTTTCTTATTGATCAACACTAGGAAGAGGTGAAACAGCTTGCTTTCTATGCTTGCCATGTTTATAAAGAAGTTTGGTAATGCATGGCGAATTATTCTATCAGGTGTGAAATATTTTCTGAAGGTCGGAATTATTCCTTGTCTTAAAGTAAATAAAGAGTATAGCAGCAGTGACGGGCAGCAGGCACGCAGCAACGATAGCACTCCATCCTAATGAAATATTTCCGGAAAAGTACAGGGAGATAACCGCTTCTACACCGAGACTGACTACCGCAAATGAAACGGAGACTAGGGCCAATACGTTCAGACCTTTTGTCTTCAGACGAGCCAAAAGAAAATAGAGCACTATTCCGATGGTATTTACGACCGACAAAATGGGGAGAGCAAGGAATAGTGGCCAATCCTCCTGAATATACCAGTTGACAGCAGCAAGGAGCAGCGCTGAAATTAACCAGCCTCCAACCAGCTGAAAGACAAATCTCTTTCTCCAAAACGCCATGAAAGAAGCGTAAGCCAGGATCATCAGACAAATCGAAATGGGATAGATTGACCATGTAATGCTTGCATCTATCGACAGATTAATGATAAACGTTGCGACAACCCCGGAAAGCAGCAGTACCGCTGTAATTTGCCATAGAAGTCTTTGCATGAGGTGCTTCTTATCTTTCTCAGGTTGAGAGTATGCTTTTCCCGTTTTCTGATAAGAAGGCGGTCGCTCACGATTGGAGACGAGTGTATCGCAAAGCGGACATGATTTCATATCATCGTCCAGCTCCACACCACATTCTCGACAAATCGTCATAATATAGAATTAGTAGTTTATTATTTTTACGGGGATTCCCTGCTTCACCAGAAATCGAAGAAACGTACGCTCTAGCTCTTTCGATTGAGTTATATTTCCAAAGCTCAACACCAGACTATTATCGAATCCAAGAACACCACAATTCACCTTAAGCGTTTTGTTGGGTGGTGGCGGTATAAAAACAAAGTAATCGATCAGTTTGTCCGTATCACCGAAAGACACTTTGCCGAGGTTGGTGATCACACCGCTGTAGCGACTGGTGCCGGTAATCGTATAAGTCAGATAAAGTATGATGGACTTGATAAATAGCGGTGTGTTTTTTAGCCAGATGTTTCGCTCGGCCCCAACATTCCTTGCAATCATTTTGTTGATTAGCTTCTTATCAGTATCCAGTTGCATAATGCGATGAACTGTCTTCGCGATTTCCTCGAATGTGTACGTGCCAAGAGATAGATCTATCTCTGGTGTAACGAACAGCGAAAAATTGCGCATTGTGTCCGACGGATAAATCTTTCGCAGATTTACAGGCACCTGTACCCTGAATATTTTTCTCATTCTTCTTTTCCTGAAGGAGGTTAAAGTGCCATAAATCGTCTGCAGCGAAAACAAGTAAACTGCTACAAGGTATTCAGTAATCGAAACGTTGTGAGCTTTCGATCTTAAAGTGATATGATTCAAAGGCAGCTTCGCTATCAATAGCCTGAAACGTGGTTGATCATTCAGCTTGAAAGGGAGGTGGAAGGACTTTGGTTTTTTTCGGGGGATGGAATATTACCCTGAAAGTATTTTGAAAATCCATCTTCAAACTCTTCTTCCCTTGGCTTTTCGCTCGCTTTAAGAGCTGGAATATTAGCAGCAACGGAAATGCAACATTCGTCAAAATAAGTAAGCAAAAGTGTCTTTAGAAATTCGAATCCGCCACCGCCATCAGTAAGTATGTGCGAGAATTCAGCACTTACCCGATAATCCTTAACGAGGATTCTGAAAATAAGGTCATCTTTTTCAAACGCTCTGCAGGGTATCGCGATGTCTGGACGGATCCGAATAGGCTCGTTGTGAAACTCAAGGTAATACCAGAAGAAGCCCTTCTTTGGCCTTACCTTATAGTAAGGGAATCTATCTTCGATTTTGTGTATGGCTGCAAGAAGCGGCTTGCATTTTATTCGCTCTTTCAAGACGCAAGACAGCCGGAATACAGAAGTCAGCTCTTCATTTTGAACTGCCGGATAGATTTTAGCAGCATTGTCGAGCCGCATCCAAAACGGCTGGTTAGTTCCACTTACCGGGACCTCAGCAAACTGACGGTGAACGCTCATCTCAATTTTTAGAAAATTAAAGTGCCCGATTCCATTGCGAGTCGATCAAACCACTCATTTGAATCACATTAAACATCCGCTTCGTTGCTGGGATAAATTTCAGCGAGAGCCATATCTGGCCACCTGTTGTAATGAGTCTGGCATAAATTTTTGGCAAAAAGGTCAGTCATCAATGCACCATGAAGCAAGAAAAAAAACTTCAGACTGTTCGATTTGCCCCGAAAATCGAAGGAGGCTTTCTTACCACAGTAACTGCAAGGGTAAACGCATATTTTGAGCGGCAAAAACTTTCACCCCACGCAACCCCCGGAATGTGGATAAAAACTGCTGTAATGCTTCTGTTGTATTTTGTACCCTATATTTTACTGGTAACAGGTTTTGCTACCGAGCGCACTTGGCTGTTCTTCACCCTATGGTTCGTGATGGGATGGGGTATGATCGGAATCGGCACATCTGTTATGCATGATGCCAATCATGGAACATATTCCAAAAACAGCAAAGTCAATAAATGTGTGGGAAGCATACTTGAGGTCATTGGCGGCTATTCGGTTACTTGGAAGATCCAGCACAATGTACTACATCATACTTATACAAACATAGCAGGACTCGATGAAGATATTGATAGCATAAAGCTATTACGATTTTCACCCCAGCAGCCGCGGAGTTGGTATCACCGTTATCAATACATTTATGCATGGTTTTTCTACACGATCATGACGCTGTACTGGATGACGGTGAAAGACTATCGTCAGGTAGTGCGCTACAAACAACATGACTTACTCGTCAAGCATAGGGTTTCGCTTAAACAAGCGATCTTGTGCATTACAGTATTTAAGTTATTTTACTATTCATACATTATCGTGCTGCCAATTTTATTTTCTGGTATGACCTGGTATTCCGTGCTCTTTGGTTTTTTGCTCATGCATTTTACCGCAGGACTCATTCTCTCATGTATATTTCAGCCATCACATGTCATGGAGACATCGAGATTTGCGGCTCCTGTCGCAACAGAAGGAACAAACCGCATGGAAGATTCCTGGGCAGTGCATGAGCTCGCCAACACGACAAACTTCGCACCAAACAATCGAATTCTGTCATGGTTTATTGGTGGGCTGAATTACCAGATCGAACATCACTTATTCACCGGTATCTGTCACGTTCATTATCCAAAAATTGCTCCGATCGTAAAGGTTACCGCGCGTGAATTTTCTTTACCTTATCATGAATTATCGACCTTTATGAAGGCTCTTAGCGAGCATGCAAAAATGCTTAAGATGCTTGGTAGAATTCAGTAATCCATTTTCAACTACATCCCGAAAAATTTAACGTATTTCAAGATCCAGGCGGTCCCGTTTTTGCTGCAGAATTCAAATAACACCAGATGAAGCTAACGCCTCTCTTTAATGATTTTTTTCACAGTGAAAAGTCAGCTACCCTTTCAATCAAGACAAAAATCGCTCGGATCACTGAAGGGAAGGCATAAATTTAGAACAAATGGCAGGTGCAGGATTTGGAAGGCATAGATTTTACGGTGTCGGCATTCATTACCCTACTCGAATTTGATGAGCGTATTGCGATTAACGAATCAAAGATATCAATCATGGTTGCTTCTTTGATTGCTGGAATCACTGGATACACGATCCTGGATTTTTGTCTAAGAAAAAACTAAAACCGTGAATTTCATGCGAATTGAGGCTAAATTTCGCTCTTAGACAAAATGACAGGCTCCAGCCTATATAAAAGCTTCAAATCCTCCATGAATCTGGTTCGACTTTCTGACCATCGGGGGTACTCTTAAAAAACCGTTGTGTATTATGTTTATACTATTTCCAGCATTCCCCGGAATTACATTTGTGTGGGGTTGACAGACAATCTCGAAAGGAGATTGCAACAGCATAATTCCGGATGGAATCCAACGACCAAACCGTATTTGCCTTTTGATCTTTTGCTGGTTGAATGTTTCCCGAGTCGTATAGCTGCACGATACCGGGAGAAATGGCTTAAGACTGGCGTTGGGAAAGAATACCTGAAGAAATTAAAGTGTCGCAAGCCATGAGGGCCTGTCTACCGGGCTGAATTTAATTGAGATAGCCGATCTTCTATTGATGATTCAACTTGATGAAGTTGACCAGATTTAATCCGACAGGTAGATTCGAGTTCTCCTTCGGTACTCTCTTTGATGAGTCGATTCTGAGGTTTGATCAATCTCAGTTTGATCAGTTCTTAAGCTTCAATCTTATTTGAAACACATGGCTCATACCCTGATCATTGTCTGAAACCAGGTGAAGGATGTAGGTATCGCCAGTAAAGAATTCAACACAGATCCCTTCGATTTTTTGATTTTTAAACACTTTATCTTCTTCCGCGAGATTGATCAATCCATCCAGTTTGATTTCAGAGGAATTTAGTTTACCGCTAAAGTTACGTATCCAGCCGATGTAGCTGTCCCCAATAGCACCATCTTTATAATTGTCTTTGGTGTTTTCCGTTGAGAATGTGAGCAGCAACATGTCATTTGATTTCAGGTAACTGATCTCGGATACACCATTGAATCCCGTTGTGACATGCGGCATCAGGAGCCGTATCGACCTGATGGATGAATTATTCTTTTCCCAAAAATATCCTGACGTGATAATGAGATGGTTTTCAGGAAACGACTGGCTTCCCCGGTTTGCCAGAATCAATTGCTCCCCGGTTGACGTCACACCTTCCAGGTTTAGGGGTTTAATGCCGAGGTTCCTGACCTGACTAATGAACTCTTTATCATAAGAACGCTTAAGGTATGGTTCGTTTCCCAACAGCGGAATAAGCATGATTCTTTTTCTTTCCTTTCCCGAGGCTGATCCGAAGATCAGCAAGTGCGGTTTATTATCAATCGGTAATACGGTCGAAGCTTCGAAGTCGGCTTTTTCGGATTTCGGGATTCGTATTTCAGGATGGTTGAAAAGAACGATGGAATCAATCGTTTGATACCCACTATCAAGGATCAGAATGTGTCTGGCATCATCACCCGTGAGGTAGAACTTTTCATCATAGCAAGCAATGGATGAAGCTGACGGAAAATGAACCAGCAAAAGGAATTTTAACAATTGAAGGGTAGGGTTCAAGTGATGAGGGTTATGGTTGCTGTAAAGTTATTTTCGACAGGTTGCCTCTTTTGGGAAATAAATGCCCATAAATGAGGTCTGTAAGGCCTAGATACTGGAATTTGTAGTAAATTAGATATTCTTTAATCCTAACCTTAGTAGTTGGCGTATGAAAACCCCTAATCTCAACCCGTTCAAGGGAAAGGCGTTCGCTTTTTCTTTATTGTTTTTAACTGGTGTAACATCAATATCCTTAGCCCAGCAGTCGGTCACCATTGGTGATACACAAACTAAGAGTAATGCTGTACTGTACCTGAAAGGGAACGGCAGCCAGGGATTGATCGTGCCTATCGTGAGTAGCCTGGGGAATTTCGGGGAAGATGGGATGATCGTTTTCAACAGCAGTGATAATACACTTTACTTTCATAATGGTTCAGACTGGGTTGCCGCAGGTAGCGATGGAGGAGGAGGCGGGGCAGATCCGGTTGTGGGTAATGAAGTCACGCAGGTAATTACAGGTCGTGGAGGATTAGAGATAACAGGTTCAGGAACATCAGCCAGCCCGTTAGCGGTTGGACTTGTTTCGGGTACTACAGAGGGTCAGGTTCTAAAATGGGATAACACAAATAAGCGCTGGGTTTTGGGAACAGATAACAGCGGTAGTGTATCTCTGAATTCAGCGCAGATCCTGGTAGGTAATGCATCAAACGTGGCCACGGCTGTAACAATGAGTGGTGATGCGGTTTTGAGCAATGCCGGTGCACTTACGCTGGCAGCGAACTCCGTATCAGGAGGTGTTGGGGGTAAGATTACCGATGGATCGATCACCTCTGCAGATCTGGCAACGGGCGCAGTAACATCAACAGTAATTGCTGATGCTACCATAGCCGCTGCTGATTTAAATACGATGGGTGCTACCAGTGGACAAGTATTAAAGTTTAATGGAACAAACTGGGCTCCGGCCGCTGATAATACTAGCGGTTCGCTGGCACTCAATTCAGCACAGATATTAGTAGGTAACGCATCGAATGTAGCTACAGCCGTGACCATGTCCGGTGATGCAACGCTGACCAATGCTGGTGCCATTATACTGGCGGCCGGTTCGGTATCGGGTGGTGCAGGTGGCAAGATTACGGATGGATCCATCACCGCTGCAGACCTCAACACCATGGGTGCTACCAGTGGACAGGTATTAAAGTATAATGGAACAAACTGGGCTCCGGCTGCAGACAACACCAGTGGTTCGCTGGCACTCAACTCAGCACAAATTTTAGTGGGTAATGCATCGAATGTGGCCACGGCTGTTACAATGTCCGGTGATGCAACGCTGACCAATGCTGGAGCCATTACACTCGGTGCCAATTCAGTCTCCGGAGGTGTGGGTGGCAAAATTACAGATGCTTCAATCGTATCGGCAGATCTGGCAACGGGTGCCGTAACTTCCACGAATATTCTGGATGCAACCATCGCTGCTGCTGATTTAAATGCGATGGGCGCTACCAACGGTCAGGTATTAAAATACAATGGAACAAACTGGGCTCCGGCCGTTGATGGTGGAGGAATCTCAACTACGTTAAATTCTGCACAGATTCTGGTAGGTAATGCCACGAATGTGGCTACACCCGTGACGATGTCGGGAGATGCAACCTTGACCAATGCAGGAGCCATTACGCTTGCTGCAAATTCTGTATCGGGAGGTGTGGGTGGTAAGATTACCGATGCATCAATTGTATCTGCAGACCTGGCAACGGGTGCGGTTACTTCTACCAATATTTTAGATGCAACCATCGCTGCTGCTGATTTAAATGCCATGGGTGCTACCAGTGGTCAGGTGTTAAAATACAATGGAACAAACTGGGCACCTGCAGCCGAATCTGCGGGCTGGGGTCTCACCGGAAATACAGGCACCAATCCGGCAACCAATTTTATCGGAACGACAGACGCACAGCCGCTCTTATTTAAGACAGGTGTTGGCGGCATTGAAAGAATGCGAATCGGTGCGGCTGGCAATGTTGGTATTGGTGGGGTGACTACACCCAATGCTCCGCTTCACCTGGCAAATGCTGTTGGCAGAAGAATCATTCTCTGGGAGCAGGCAAATAATGATCATCAGTTTATTGGTTTTGGTGTAGATGGGGCGGGCACGCTGAATTATCAGGTTCCCGTTAACTCCAATGATCACGTTTTTTTAACCGGAACCAGTTCCACTACGAGCAATGAGCTGATGCGGATAAGAGGGATTGGAAACGTAGGAATTGGTACGGCTACACCAACGGAACGATTGGATGTATCGGGCAATGTCAGATTCTCCGGTGCGCTGTTACCAAACAACTTGGCCGGTACTGCTGGTCAGGTACTGACCTCAGCAGGCGCAGGTCTGCCGCCAACCTGGACCACTGTGAGCGGAGTAGGGTATTCAACCTTGAACAGTGTACCTAAAGGTGATGGTGCAGGTCTTATTGCTTCACTGATAACTGATGATGGTACAACCGTAGGTGTGAATGGAGATATTAATTTAACTACCGGTAACTTCTTTTCGATCAACGGTTCGCGTGTGGTCAGTAATGCCGGTACAGCCAATATTTTTGTTGGCGGTAATACGGCTAACGTAAATACAGCAAGCAACAATTCATTCTTCGGACAAGCTGCTGGCCGTGATAACACTTCGGGTGGTGATAATACGTTCATCGGAAGAAATGCAGGTCT
This sequence comes from Ohtaekwangia sp., assembly GCA_036503775.1. GTDB lineage: Bacteria > Bacteroidota > Bacteroidia > Cytophagales > Cyclobacteriaceae > Ohtaekwangia. The sequence goes on along the minus strand of DASXWH010000045.1, from coordinate 25,192 downwards.
TGTGAACACAACCGGAACATTAAACGTGATGCTGGGATCAAACACCGGAGAATTATCCAATGGATCCAGTAACGTGTTTCTGGGCTATCGTGCCGGAGCGGCAAACACTACGGGTAGCCGTAACATAATGATCGGAAGAGAAACCAATCTCACTGCGGGAACATTTCAGAATGCTATTGCTATCGGATACCAGGCAACGGTAGGGGCAAGCAATGCGATGGCACTGGGTGGTGCAGTCGGATCAGGCAATGAAGTGAATGTAGGTATCGGCCTTACTACACCTACAGAACGATTACATGTAGATGGAAACATCCGGTTCACTGGAGCTTTAATGCCAAATAATACAGCGGGTACCGCAGGTCAGGTATTAACATCAGCCGGGGCCGGGGTAACGCCAACCTGGACTACACCGGGCAGCAGTTCATGGGGCTTATCCGGAAATTCAGGAACGGTATTCGGTACCAATTTCATTGGTACCTCTGACAATGTCGGATTGTCTTTCAAAACCAATAATGAACAACGGATGTTTATTGATCCTTCAGGAAGAGTAACCATCAACATCAATAACGCTGTTCCGGCTGCAACGGTAATTTCCAATTCTATTTTAGATGTGATCCCCAGTGGAACGGGAATCGGGAACATCACGCTGCGGGGAAGTAACGCTAGTCAAACTGACCCGGTTGATATTGAATTCAGGAACTGGAGCGGCTCCAATATTCTGGGCAAGATTTACATGAATCCGAGTAACCCCGATTTATTTCTCTCTGCCAATAGTAATGTAGGCACTCCTCACCTGATCGTGGCCAGCACCGGACGTGTAGGCGTTCTGACGACAACACCCGACACGGATTTTGAGGTAAGTCATGGCAGCGCAGGGCCAGCTTCAGGAAATGGATTTACACTAACCAATTCTCCCAATTCCCGCTCGTGGCACATGTTCGTGAACAATGCGGGTGACCTCGAATTGTATAATCCTACGTTCGGATTAGGTACAGCGATAGGAACATTTTCTGTTGCCTCTGGTTTTTACTCTTCCGCTTCAGATCGCAGGCTTAAAAAGAATATTGAACCCATCGAGCCTGTTATTTCAAATCTCATGCAGGTGAACGTAAGACGTTATCATTTTAAAATACAAGCTGATTCCGAGCAAAAAAACATTGGTGTAATTGCTCAGGAGATCAAGGAAGTGTTCCCTGAACTGGTAAAATACAATCCGGAAAAGGATGCGTATACCGTTGACTACACCAGCATGGCACCGTTAGCCATTAAGGCGATTCAGGAACAACAAAAAATGATCAGCGATATGCAGCAACGTGTTGCTGAGCTGGAATCGCAGCTGAAAGATGAAGCTAGCAGCAACTCCGAATTGAAGGCGCAGGTCGAAAAACTTTCAGGTGATATCAGCCTGATCAAACAATATCTTCAGGATAAGAGCAAAACAACATCTGATACAGAAAATAAATAACCATTCGGATGGGCTATACAATTAACCGTGATACTATAAAAGCATTGACTCTGTTTGGAGCCATGCTATTGCCTGCAGGCCTGTACGGACAGATTGTGATCGGATCGGGACAGATGGCAGCGCTGGGAACTCCTGATATTGTTGTTCAGGCATCATCAGATGTAACCAATAACAGCTCCTTTGATTTTGCAGGAACAAACCTGGTAATAAATCTGGTAGGTGCCGATCAGTACATCACAGGGACATTCGTGATTAAGGACCTGCATGTTGATGGTGGCGGAACCAAGCATGTGAATCGACCTATGACCATTACCCATAGCCTGACATTCTCTAAAGGCATCGTAATTCCGAATGCTAAACTTTTATTTACCGGCTCAGACATCAGCGGAGCAAATGATGATTCTTATGTAAGTGGACCTTTCTCCGTGCTTCATTCAGGCAAGCTCACATTTCCGATTGGCATGACAGCGTTTGGATATGCTCCGGCATACCTGGAAGAAGGAAGTGGGTCGGATGAAGTTACGATGCAGGTGGTAGGTGCAAACCCTGGGCTTACACCTTCAGCCGATGATCTTGAACTGGTGTCGATTGATAATCTGCATTATTGGGAATTAAGTACAACGCATCCGGAAGGCATTGCAGGACTGAATTCAAGAATTACATTGAGCACCCTTAATTCAGAGATCTCTTCTGAACTCAGTCCGGTAGTAGTTCAAGCTGGTGCGCTCAATGCAACGGCTATTAACCTGGGGAGCGCTTCTGTAACGGCAGATGCTGTAACAAGTCGGGCTCCGGTAACAGAATCCATTTTAGCCCTTGGCGGGTCAACGGAAGTGGAACTGGTCATTCATGATATGATAACACCATTCACCAAAGGTGACGCGAATGATTATCTCTATATCGAATCCATTGAGAAGTTTGACTTTAATAAAGTAACACTGCTTGACCGGTGGGGCGTGCTGGTAAAGGAATGGAAAAACTTTACCAATTATGACGACCCGTTGAATCCGAACCCAGATGGTTATGACTTTGCAAAACTGAGCCCGGGAAACTACATCTGTATCGTTGAGTACGGATTTTCCGATGGACCGGCCAGAAAGAAATCACAGATGGTAACGGTATTGAAAGCAAAGTAGATTTTGAAAACAGAAGCATAAACAGAACGGTATGAAAAGACTTTTACTTCTGGTGTTCACTACAGGCATGATGAATGGTCTTCTTCAGGCGCAGGATATTCCCTTGTTCAGCCAGAAGCTCACTAACTCATTCATGTACAACCCGGCTGTGGCAGGTCACAACTTTGGCTCTGCTACCTTCTCCTACCGTAAAAACTATTCGCAGGTGGCAGGAGCACCTGTGAATTATTTTCTGAGCATGCATACGCCTATCGCCAAACACCGTGCGGGAGTAGGTGGTAATATTTATCAGGAGGACGTTACCTTCATCCGGAACACGTATGCGTCTCTTGCCTTTGCCTATCATATTCGGTTTGACAAGTTCACCACTTTTTCAATGGGCGTTTCGGGAGAATATAATTCCATGGGAACGAATGGCGCACCCATTGCTGATATGGAGAACGATGACCTGGAATACAATGCGCTGTTACAAGGCAGAATGAATACGTATGATTTTTCATTCGGCATGTTGTATCAGAATCGTTTTATGAAAGCTGGCATTTCGGCAAATCGTCTCGCCAATGCCTGGATCGAAGAACAACCCACACTCTCCAATTATTATTCCGCCTTCGCTCAGGGCCTGATACCGGTGCGGGGTGGTGAAGATCTGCTGGAGCCTTACGTAGCTTATCGCAAGCTGTCTGAGGTAAACAACACCCTTGACCTTGGATTGTTCTATACCTATAATAATGTCATCACGGCTGGTGCTTCATGGCGTAGTGGTGGTGTAGTTGGGGGTACTGTTGCTGTTCGTCCTACCAAGTTCATACTGGTAGGGTATTCGCATGAGATCATCACCGGAAACGTAGGTGGGTTTGTCGGATCAGCCAACGAGATCACCTTGCGTCTTGATTTTAAGAATGAAGATTACAAGGAACGTTTCCGTGCAGACTATAAATCCTCTGTTTCATACCGAAGAAAAACAATAAGCTCCGGTAAGCCCGGTTCGAGCAGTCCGCATAAGCTGCATAGCAAGCAAAAGAAAGTTGTTCCGTATTCACCGAACAAGCGCTACCAGAACATCAAGAAGCTTGGTGTAAAAAAATCTTCAAACTACAAGAAGAACTACAGCTCAAAACGGAAGAAGAAGAGATCACCTCCAAAGAAAAGAAGGTAGATGATCAGTTGGCATAGCTTAGAATTCAGACTGACTCAGGAACGGCTTTTTGTATAACGGAGAAGTATGGTCAACGATCATCAGCCGGTTATTCATTCGGATCTTCATATAATCTTTACCCAATATCCGTAAAATTATCCCGGTAGCTACCATAGACGCTGCTGCAATGGATACACCCCTGTTGAAGTCATACGATTGATCCTGAACAACCGTAACATTTATCAGGTCTCCCAGAAATAAAGCGATACCGGCACCGATGCAGTCATTGCCGAATTTATCAACCGTTAATCCGGTGGGTTTATATTCGATCAGTTTGATGTGGTAGAACAGAATCGTATCCTTTCGGGTAATGATCGTTGTGTCGGTGAGTTCAACAATGCGATCGCGTACAAATTTTTTAGGAGTAGAGGTTGAATACCGAATAGGATCGCCAACATTATACCGGTCAACAATACGCGCTTTACGCATTACTACAACCTGACGCTGCGCAAATGTTGAAATGGAGATCAGGATCAGAATAAGGGTGAAGGACTTATTCAAAATGAGGTTTTCTACTTGGAGTAGAGAAACAGCTAAAAAGTTTTACGGGTTTATTTTTTCGGCTTCCAGGGCGTTTCTTCCACGCCTAATTCAAGTGCTACCTTGCGGGAAAGTACAAACAGGTAATCCGACAACCGATTCAGATAACGTATTACGATTGTGTTGATAGGTTCTTGTTCATGCAGGGAAATGACCAGGCGTTCGGCTCTGCGGCAAACTGTGCGGGTAACGTGACATGTAGAAATAGAAACATGTCCTCCTGGTAACACAAAGAATTTCATGGGTGGAAGTTCAGCGTCCATAACATCAATTTCATTTTCCAGAAAGAGAATGCCGTCTTCCTCAAGTGCGGGAATTTTTACTTTTTCATTCCCGGGTTCTGTAGCCAGAATTGAACCGATCACAAAGAGATCATTCTGGATCTGGACAAGCGTATCTTTCCGTTTTTGATTTACGTCCTGGTCACGGACCAGGCCTACCCAGGAATTTAATTCATCTACGGTGCCATAGGTGTCAATACGGAGTTCGGCCTTTGAAATACGTTTTCCGCCAAAGAGTGCTGTAGTGCCTTGGTCCCCGGTCCTGGTGTAGATTTTCATTCGTTAAATTTCAAGTTCCGGCATCCAAATTCCAAATTATAATCTTCCGAAGATCCTATCTGAATACTGAACTGGAATCTGAGATCAGGCATTAACAGGTTTGCCCCGCGTAACGTTTTCGTTTACTTTATCCCACTCAATAAGTCCGTCACGAAGGCGGATAATGCGATGCGCATAGTGAGCAATGTCATCTTCGTGTGTTACCATGATGATGGTGTTGCCTTTGTCATGAAGTTCCTGAAACAGGTTCATGATATCGTAAGAAGTTTTACTATCGAGGTTACCGGTTGGTTCATCGGCCAGAATGATAGAAGGATTATTTACCAGTGCCCGGGCAATGGCGACCCGCTGCCGCTGACCTCCTGAAAGCTCATTGGGCTTATGGTGGTGACGGTCTGCCAGGTTAACGCTTTCAAGTGCGCCCATAGCCATTTCTTCGCGCTCCGATTTATTGTATCCGGCATAGACGAGGGGCAGCGCCACATTTTCAAGTGCTGAAGCCCGCGGCAGAAGATTAAAGGTTTGAAACACGAAGCCTATTTCCTTATTGCGGACTTCTGCCAGTTCATTTTCTGTCATCTCGCTAACCATCTGGTTGTTCAGGATGTAGGTTCCCGTAGTGGGTGTATCAAGGCATCCTACAATATTCATCAAGGTTGATTTACCTGAACCGGATGGCCCCATAAAGGCCACATATTCTCCTTTATCAATGGAAATGGTAACATCCTGAAGTGCGTTTACAATGTTATTACCCATTTTATAAACGCGGGAGATGTGCAGTGTTTCGATGATTTTCATTGGCCTATTAGTTTCCGGACAAGGGGTCTAATTACAGGGAATGTGTACAAAAGTTATGGTATTCACTCAATATACTTTAGAAAAGGGTATTGGGTTGCACGTCAAGCCCTAAATCAACTTTAACGGCTTAAGACAGACGGCCTTCCTGTATAAATGTTACACAATTTCTGATCACATCATTGTCCTTTAAAATACGGGTATGTCCCAGTTTTTTAGTCTGGAGCAACCGGGCTGACGGATATATCTCTTTTAAAGTAAGGGCATGTTTGATCTCCACTTCACGGTCATTTTCATCGTGTACCAGAAGCAGGTCAATAGGTGAGGGAAGCCGTTTTACCAGCGAGGAAGCTGTGTAGGTATCAAAGGGGTTTCCGAAGGTTTGCTGAATATATTGTTTGAATCTGGTTCCGCTTTTTGCAGATCCGTTAATCGTGCGCAAATAGGTATTGATAATTTCATCACCTATGGTAGGGCTGGCAATATTGATAAGCTTCTTTACAGGAACTCCATTCACAGCAGAGAAAAACACGGCACCACCGCCAAAGGAGTGTGCTATAATGGCTTCAGGCTCGCCTTTGAGTTCGTATATTTTTTTTATCGCTGCTTCAAATTCGGTGATGGTTGTTTTCTTTCCTGACGACCGGCCATGGGCCGGACCATCAAAACCGATCACACTATATCCTGCGGCTTGCAAGGGTTTAATAAACCTCCGGAATTGTGTTGCTCTTCCGGCCCAGCCATGAACCACTAGCACATAAGGCATTGTCTTTCCCCACTGATAACCCTGAATGACTTTATCTTCTATTGAAAAGGTAAACTGGTCGGCAAATGTTTCGGCTTTCCTTTCCTTTTCAGGTGTGGTGTAACGCAGGGGGGTAAAGAATAATTTAACGAAGAATTTATGTGCCAGAGAAGGCGCGATCACCTCAAGTTTCGGGAATCCCCATCGGATAACTTTCAAGAGAAATGGTGTGTGATCCTTTTTTTGTTCCATGGTGCTAATTACTAAAAAACTTTTTCAGGCATAAAGTTCAGCTTTCACGGTTTATGGTTCTGTTGTGAACTGAAAGGTTTGCGTGGTGAACTGAAACGTCTGCAGGTCGTAAACACGTTCCGAAAACAAAACGTGATTATTGTAATCCACCAGAACAACTGTGGTACACCGTGAACCATAGTTTTCTGTTTTTATGAACATGGAAGAAAGAGCCCGTTCACGTTCAAGGGTCAATCCGGTGTCAGGAAGTTTCTCGTCAGCGGCACGTTCGCCATCATACAGTATGTCAAATACCTGTTCCGGGTCAATTTGTTTCTGCGCGAATATCGGTTTCAGTTTTTCCTTTCCCCGGATCACTTTCGGCCAGGGTGTTTCAAGCAGATGATTACTAAGTCCGTAAAAACCGGGTTTGATTTCGGTTATGCCTTTCCGATAGTTTGAGTAGTACCACAAGCTTTCACTATCACCTACAATGAGATTGAAGCCATTATATACTTTCCCATTCTTGTCGATGGACTCCAGGTAGGTTTTAGCATCATTGTTTGTCAGGAGGTAATCAGAGACGAGCTGGCCACGTGAGGGCGCGTGGGGATTAATATTCTGCGGGTCGCGGTAATTTGTAAGCAGACTTATCCGACCCGATCTATTCATAGCCATCCAGGTACCGCCCGCTTCGAGGTCGCGGCCGCCAAGAATGGCTGGGTGATCTTCCCAGAAATGTGCTGCAGCCGTTTTGCGATTATAAAATTCATCGCGGTTAGCGGCTACAATAAGTTTGTAAGTCGGATGTTGCTTCAGCGAGAAAAAAATAAGACACATGAATGATCGGTTTCGTAACGCAATTCAGGTATGACAATGTTACGAAGAAGATACCGGATGTGCTTACTTGACTTTTACACGGTAGTTGCTGTGACGCCACACCTTCTGCACCTTGCCCGCTTTATCCCGTTCAAAGGTTATCGGGTCACCATTCTCACCATCTTCACGGATTCGTATAAAGGTGTCGCCTGTAACAGGTTTAATGATCGTCAGGGCGTGTTTGGGATTTTCGCAAGGAAGTGTCACCATGGCCAGGTAATTTCCCCAGGGCGTAATAACCATTTCTGATCCCCAGAGCTGATCACGATATAATCCACAGTACTCTTCAAGTTTTTGATTTTCTTTCTTTTCGGTAAGATCATCTTCACAGGCTTTGCTGAGAACTGAGCGCATACCATGAAAATATTTATACGGATCAGTGCCCACAGCATTGATCATGATAATGAACGCAATTTTATCTTTTGGATTTTCCATCAACAGGGTTTGATATCCTGGGCAATATCCACCATGGCTGACAAATGTTTTTCCGTCATACTGCGCGATGTTGAAACCGAGCCCGCGTGAAGTTTTCCAGTTGGGATCCATGTATTGTACCTGCTGCATTTCTTTGAGCGTGGATGCCTTGATGATCTCCTTGCCTCCGTGTTCCAATAATCTGAATTGCCAGGAAGCAAAACGCGCAAGGTCGTCTGTGTTTGAAGTAAAGCCTACAGAAGCAGCCATGCCTTTCGATTGAAACTTGTCCACCATTTTGCGCTCACCTTTACGATTCAGCTCGCTATAACCGGTGGCCATTTTTTCACGCCAAAGATTTTCCGGAAAGGTGGTGCGGGTGTCATTCATCCGGAGCGGTTTCAGAATGTTATCCGTTACGTAAGTATCAAAAGAAACTCCGGAGACCTGTTCGATTATAAATCCAAGCAGGGTTATGCCCAGGTTGCTGTAATGGAAATAAGTTGACGTTGGATAAAGTGTTTCCTGCCCGCTGATTTTTTCAATGATCTGCTCTTTTGTGGGAAAGGTTGATTCCGTCCAGTGCGCGAAGTCTGGCTCCTGCGGTAATCCGGATGAATGCGTGAGTAAGGTGCGAATGGTGATCGGGCCGCTATCCTGCTGCTGTTTAATGGTGAACCACGACAAATGTTTGGAGACCTCATCGTCCAGCTGAAGTTTCCCTTCATCGCGAAGTTTCATGATAGCGGTTGCCGTAAATAACTTCGAAATGGAACAGATGCTGAAAATAGTAGAAGGCTGGACGGGAATATTTTTCGCCACATCCGCTTTGCCATACCCCTTACTCCAGATAAGCTCCTGATTTTTTACAATCCCTACAGTAAGTCCCGGAAGGCGATCAAAATCAACCTGGGCTTCAAGCCATTGATCCAGCAGACGAATGGCATCACCCGAAACCGTGGTTTGAGCAAAAGTCAGCTGAACGCTGAGAATAATACCCAGCAAAAAGGTAAAGGCTCTGTAGGTCATGTCTGATACTTAAGACGCTTAAAGATAAAGTGCAAAGGCGAGTGATCCGATGGTTTTTGATAAATGGTCAATGCCATCCATTACTGAGGGAGAAAGTCATGCAACTTCTGACGTTGGTTGTTATTAAAACAATTCCAGTTGCTCAGGTAATAAGGTAAAGGATCTGCGATGATAGGGTGTAATTCCCAGCTGTTTGATTCCTTCCCGGTGGGCCTCGGTAGGGTAGCCAACGTTTGTTTCCCAGTAATAGCCGGGGAATTCTGTCGCCAGCCGGTGCATAAGTTCATCGCGATAGGTTTTGGCGAGTACGGATGCGGCTGCAATCGAAAGATATTTACCGTCACCTTTTATGATACATTCATGTTTGATTTCCCGGTAGGTTTTAAACCGATTACCATCAATGAGCAGAAGCTGCGGAATGATCAGGAGCTGATCCAGGGCCAGGTGCATGGCTTTGAATGACGCATTCAGAATGTTGATCTGGTCAATTTCTTCATGACTTACTTCAGCAACAGCCCATGCGAGTGCATCACGCTGAATTTCCAGCCGGAGAATATCCCGCTCTTCTTTTTTTAATTGCTTGGAATCGTTGAGTAGTTCGTGCCTGTAATTTTTAGGAAGGATCACCGCTGCGGCCACTACAGGCCCTGCAAGGCAACCCCGCCCGGCCTCGTCACAACCCGCTTCAATAAGGTCACCGGTAAACGAAGACAGCAATTCTGCTTTTACAGACGGGTCTATGGCTTTATCCCCTGAATCTTGCATCTTTAAAACTTCGTTGGAGGTGATTGGTTTATTTGTTGGCGTAAAGTAACAAGCTTCGAATCAACAAGTCAATCCGGATCACTAAATCATCAATTTACAAAGTACGTGCTTATGCAGGATGACATAAAAAATCCCTGGACTACATTATCCGGTGAAGAGAAGTATGATAACCGGTGGATAAATGTGACCGAATACCAGGTGATCAATCCATCAGGTGGCCGGGGAATCTATGGCAAGGTTCATTTTAAAAATAAAGCCATCGGAATCATTCCGGTTGATCATGAGGGAAATACATGGCTGGTCGGTCAGTACCGTTACACGCTGAATGAATTTCATTGGGAAATCCCGGAAGGTGGTGCTCCGGAAGGTGAAGATCCGCTCGAAGCAGCGAAACGTGAATTACAGGAAGAAACCGGTCTGACGGCAAAAAAATGGAGTGTACTAACCACCCTTCATACGTCAAATTCAGTAACCGATGAAGCCGGAATTGTTTTTCTGGCGGAAGATCTTCACCATGGTGAAAATAACCTGGAAGAAACGGAAGCCGATTTAAAAGTATGGAAACTTCCGCTCAAAGAAGCTGTTAACATGGTTGTTGATGAAAAGATCACCGATAGCATGAGTATGATCGGTTTATTGAAACTGGCACGGTTTAGAAAAATATAACTTTAGAAGTTATTGGTCAAAAGTAATGCACGGTTCAAACAAAAATGTATTCCTAAATGAGCAGTGACTAATGACCATCCAACCTGATGACCCTGAGACAACACCTTAAGGAAAATCTGCATTTGGCATTACCGGTGATGCTAAGCAACATTGGTCACGTGATGATGGGCGTGACGGATACGATCATGGTGGGGCACCTGGGTGCTGAGTCTTTAGCCGCTGCAGGTCTTGCATTGGTGGTGTTCAATGTGTTCATGTTGTTTGGCATCGGAGTTTCGTATGCGATCACGCCTTTAGTAGCTGCAGCCGATGGTGAGCGAAATGATAAACGTATTGCGGATATCCTCAGGCACGGACTGGTGATTAACATCACCACAGCATTGCTGCTGATCGGAGTGGTGGAGTTCGGCAAACAGATTTTATATCACATCAATCAGCCTGTTGAAGTAGTGGAACGTGCCATACCCTTTTTAAGTATTGTGATGTTTTCACTGGTGCCGGTTTCGATCTTTCAGTCGTTCAAACAATTTGCGGAAGGAATGTCTAATACACGCATTGCACTGATCGTGATGATATTCGCCAATGTGCTGAACGTGGCACTGAACTATATGCTGATCTATGGTCATTTTGGTTTTACAGCTATGGGGCTTGAAGGTGCAGGCTGGGCTACGTTTATCTCCAGAGTATTTATGGCTATCGCCATGGGTGTGATAATATATTATCTGCCGTCTTTCAGAAAATTCAGAAACGCCTTTCGTATGGGAGATTACTCCCGCAAGCTTTTTATGAAAATGCTGGGCCTGGGTGTCCCCAGTGGTGTGCAGTTTATTTTTGAAGTTGCAGCATTTGACTTTTCATTGGTGATGATGGGGTGGCTGGGCACGCAGGCGCAGGCCGCACATCAGATCGCTATCAATCTGGCCACGCTGAGTTATATGACAACAGCCGGACTGGCAGCGGCCGCTACCGTTCGCGTTGGATTTTTCCTGGGACGTAACGACATCCGTAATTTAAGACTGGGTGTGTATACCCTGCTCAGCATGGCATTGGTACTGATGCTATGTTGTGCGGTGATCTTTATTTTTGGCAGGTACTGGCTTCCGGGATTGTATGTAAATGATGCCAACGTGATCCCCATAGCTGCTACCCTCCTCATCATTGCAGCCATATTTCAACTCTCTGATGGTGTACAGGTGGTGTGTGCTTCAGCATTGCGCGGCCTGCAGGATGTAAAGGTGCCGTCTGTATTTATCTTCATTTCCTATTGGATCATCGGCTTGCCTTTGGGGTATTGGTTCGCTTTTCACATGCAACTGGGGCCTGCTGGTATCTGGCTGGGGCTTCTTATTGGACTGACGTTAACTGCCAGCGCTATGTTCATGCGTTTACAATGGTGGATCCGGAATTTATCGCGATCCACAGCCGGAGCAGAGAAGGCCTGAACGACAATTTTCATTATCTTTTCACAAAAGAATATTCATGACTGAGCCGGCCCGGTCAGTAAAGGTATCTCAAACCACCATTACTGAATTGATGATTCCCTCGTACGCCAATTTTGGTGGAAAAATTCACGGAGGTATTCTGCTTTCATTGATGGACAAGGTAGCCTATGCCTGTGCCAGTAAACATGCCGCAAGCTATTGTGTGACTGTATCCGTGGATAAGGTAGAATTTCTTCAACCCGTTGAAGTGGGTGAGCTTGTCTCGTTACATGCTTCTGTAAATTATGTAGGCAACTCGTCACTCATTGTCGGTATCCGTGTGGAGGCTCAGAATGTAAAACGAGGCACCATCAAACATACCAACTCGTCTTACTTTACCATGGTGGCCAAGGGAGATGACGATAAGCCGATGACGGTTCCCAAACTTATCCTGGAAAGTGCAGAAGAAGTAAAACGCTTTGTGGAAGCGTTACGGATGAAAGCGATCAAGAGTAAGATCCGGGAAGAGATGGATGATGCTAATTCAAAAATTGAAGTATCGCGAGCTATGGAGTTGCTGAAGAACGAACGGTGTATAATTCAGTTGAAGTAGATCAGCTAATAGTTTAAGAAGCGGTTCCGTCAATAGTTATGATAGATAGAATAATACTGGGCATCCTGCTGATGAGTTCCATCTCATTGATGGCCCAAACTCCACTGATCCTTTCGCAGTATGAGCAGGCAAAAGTCATTGATGAGATACTGGATGATCGCCTGAAAAATGTTCTGCCCAATATCATGCGCAGGGAAGGTATTGATATGTGGGTGGTGATCTCACGTGAGTATAATGAAGATCCGGTTATTGAAACCTTATTGCCTGCTACATGGATGGCCGCACGAAGAACAACCATGCTCGTGATGTTCGATCGCGGACCCGATAATGGGATTGAATACCTGGCCGTATCACGATACGATGTGGGTAAAATATTCAAACGTTCATGGGATCCCGATCGTCAACCGGATCAATGGGCACAGCTGGCCAAAATCATTGAAGACCGAAATCCAAAAAAGATTGGTATAAACAAGTCCGTTCACTTTGGTCATGCGGATGGTATTTCTGCCAATGACTATGAAGAATTTACGAAGGTGGTAAGTAAGAAATTTCATCCGCATATTGTTTCAGCTGAGCGCCTGGCTATTGGCTGGCTCGAGACACGAAGTGAGCGTGAGGTGATGATTTACCAACAGATCTGCCGCATAGCGCATGTCATCATCCAGGAAGGTTTCTCTGATAAAGTGATTCAACCAGGAGTGTCTACTACAGAAGATGTGGTGTGGTGGTATCGTGAACGTATAAAGGAATTGAAGCTGGATACCTGGTTTCATCCTACGGTGAGTATTCAGCGTAATGAGTCGGATGCCATTTTCACCAAACGTATTCAGCCGGTTGTTATCATGCCCGGAGATTTGTTGCATGTTGACTTTGGTATCACATACCTGCGGCTGAATACAGACACACAGCAACATGCTTATGTGCTGAAGTCCGGAGAAGCCGATGCACCCGAATACCTGAAGAAAGCGTTGAGTCGCGGTAACAAGCTTCAGGACATTCTCGTACGAAATTTTGCTCAGGGAAAAACCGGAAACCAGATTCTGGCTGAAACCCGGAAGCAGGCTGTTGATCAGGGAATGACGCCATCGGTTTATACACATCCCATCGGATACCATGGCCATGCCGCAGGACCTACTATCGGCTTGTGGGATATGCAGAAAGGTGTTCCCTTCCAGGGTGAGTATCCTATGTATTATAACACTGCGTACTCAATTGAACTCAACGTTACCATGTTCATCATTGAATGGAAAAAAGAAATTCAGATCAAGCTTGAGGAAGATGGTTTTTTTGATGCATCCGGTTTCCGGTATCTGGATGGCAGACAGACAGAGCTTATCGTTATTCCCAAACCAGAGAAGATTAATAAGCCGTGACAGGTACGAGTCAGCAACAATCTCTTTATTTTTGAGGTCATGAAATTTCTGCGTGCCCTGCATACGGGTTATGGCCTGGTAGTCTTTGTTATTCTGTTCTTTATTTTTTTTCCTTTCCTGGTCATCCCTATTCTTTTTCCCGGACTGTTCAGCTGGATCGGTGTGATAAACCGCTGGTGGGCCAGATTACTTTTTATATTCATAGGTGTACCCTTCCGCTGTGAATACAGGGCCAGGCTGAATTCAAAAACGCAGTACATTTTTACCCCGAATCATTTCTCATACCTGGATATACCTGTAATGGGTCTCAATACCATCAACACCATTTTCGTTGGCAAGAGTGAAATGCAGAATGTTCCGCTGTTTGGTTATATGTATCGCAAGCTTCACATTACCGTAGATCGGGCCAGTCTGAAGAGCCGTTACAATTCCCTGAAAGAATCACTGGATGCCATTGACGATGGCAAAAGCCTGGTGATATTCCCGGAAGGTGGTATTGTAACGGAGAAAGATCCGGTTATGAGCCGTTTTAAAGATGGAGCTTTCCGTGTTGCCATTGAGAAACAAATACCCATTGTACCCGTCACAATACCGCATAATTGGATAATTTTGCCCCCGGATCAGTTCTTACTTCGATGGCATCCCATCACGGTAATTTTTCATGAGCCGATTGACACCACCGGATTAACCCTGGATGATGTCGATGCGTTGAAAGGAAAAACTTTCGGAATTATTGAAAGTGAACTGCAGAAACACCTGAATAGATTGTCGTACGTGTAATGTTAGTGTGATGAAAATCGATCGTGCTTTACTGGATAAAATTGCTCATCTCTCACGCCTGGAGTTTGAAGAAAAGGATGCGGAGAAGATGATGAAGGATATGACTGCCATTGTAGAGTGGGTGGAGAAATTAAAAGAAGTAAATACCGATGGTGTTGAGCCTCTTACCACCATGAGTCATGAGATCAATGTATTGCGTGAAGATGAGGTGAAGCCCCACCTTGATCATGAAAGTGCATTGAAAAATGCGCCCAAAAAAGATGCAGATTATTTCCGTGTGCCGAAAGTGCTTGAGTGATTTCTACTTCGGCACAACCCACCTGAAGTAACTATATCCCAGTAATCCGGCTACTGTCGATGCCATGAAGACGCCCACCTTGGCTTCCGTAAGCGTTGCCTGATCCGTGAAGGCCAGGCCCGTGATGAAGATTGACATGGTAAATCCAATCCCCGCGAGAAGTCCTGCTCCAAAAATATGTTTGAAAGTGACACCCTGAGGTAACACAGCGAGGTTGAGTTTAACAACGATCCACGAACTGAGAAATACACCCGTTACTTTTCCCAGAACCAGTCCAGTGAATATACCCATGCTGATACCTGCAAAGAAAGTGCTCGTAAACAAACTGCTGCTGATCTCAATTCCTGAATTAGCCAGGGCAAACAAAGGCATTATACCAAAAGCAACCCAGGGATGCAGGTTGTGTTCCAGGTGTTGCAGGGGAGTTGTCGCTGCGGAAGTGATCTTGTGGATCTTGTGAATGACATGGTTTTGTTCAGGTTCCAGAAGTGTCACTTTGTTGGGCGGGATGCTGGCAAACTCAGCAACGAATTTTTTTAACTGGTCAGTGAAAGTCAGTTCGTCAATTTTGGTTCGGGCAGGTATGATCATGGCCAGGAGAACACCCGCGATGGTGGCGTGTACACCCGACATCAGAAAGGCGAGCCACAAACCTGCAATTCCCACAATAGCATAGAACAATGTACTTCGCACACCCAGGTAATTCGCGGTGACAAGCACGATCATAAAGCCGGCACCTGCTCCGAGGCTTAACAGTGAAATATCAGACGTGTAGAAAAATGCAATTACCAGTACTGCACCCAGATCATCGGCAATGGCTAATGCCGTGATGAATATTTTTAAGGAAACCGGAACACGGTTGCCCAGCAGTGAAATAATACCCAGCGCAAATGCAATATCGGTGGCCATCGGTATTCCCCATCCGGCTGCCTGCGGCTCATGCGGGTTAAAAGTCAGATACAGAACTGCCGGAACGATCATTCCACCGGCAGCTGCAACCAGCGGAAGAAGGGCCCGCCTCAACGAAGAAAGTTCTCCAGCCAGAATTTCACGCTTCAGTTCCAGGCCAACCACAAAGAAAAATATCGACATGAGCCCATCGTTTATCCAATGGTGAAGACTTTTGCTCACTGCAAAATCTGCTAAGCTTATGGTAAGGTTATATTCCCACAGATGATAGTACGATTCCTGCCAGGGTGAATTGGCCCAGACCAATGCCACTACTGCACTGGCCATTAGCGCTATGCCTGCGGTAGTTGTCGCCTGCATAAAGCGATGAATAGGATGAAGGAACAGGTCAATCTTTTCTTTCTTCATGAATGCCAATATACAACCGGTTACTGCAAATCTTCGGATGAATGCCTGTTACGATATTTTCAAATTACCATAATGTACTTTAGTTTGCAGGGAGATAAACGAAATCATGCAATCACTTTTCTTCTGGAAAAACTGGCCCGCAGACTATCGCTGGATAGGATATGGAATAGCTGTTTTATTTTTCAGCTCCCTGATATTTCTCTGGTTCTCCTATTTCCAGGGAGTTGACGGCATTATTCACTGGGATAAGGTTCAGGAACAAAAAGTAATTGAAACACCAGTCCATGCTTTTCAACTGGGGCCGTTCCGGCTGGAAGTTCCGGCCGAGAGTTATGTTCTCTTCGAATATTTCAATGGCAGTTTCATTGAACCCAATACCCTGGCTTCTTATTTATTCCTGGGTGTACTCAGTGTTTGCATTGTTGTACTACTATCAGTGTTGACCACCCTTGAGCGATTCTGGTTTTATGCGGCAATGGCCCTGTTCATTTTATTTGTGGTGAGCTTGCGGCTTGAAGTACTCGGCATCTTTGGTCAGCATAACCGCTTCGTGGTAGGTGGCGTTCTTGCCTTATTTGTTATTCCAGCTTTCTATTTTAACCAGTTTGGAAGGTCCATATCTTTTGTTGTCAGGTTAATCACCTTTGCCGTTCTGGCTACCCTGGTTGGTGTGGCTGTAGGTTTCTTTTCCGACACAGCATTTCCGGCTTACAGTTTATCCATGACAGGCTATGCTGCCGGCCTCGTGCTTTCTGTGCTCTTCATTATTATGATCGCCCATGAAATCTTTGCAGGTTTTGTGTACATGCTGGGCCGCGGTTCAACCAAAAGCCTGACTCACATTTCCATTATCAGCGCTATTTACTTTTTCAACCTGCTGGTCACCGCGCTTCATGAAATGGATGTTATCCAATGGAATTTTATTTACATCAACCTCTACCTGTTGCTGACTATTTCTGCAGTGATTGGTATCTGGGGCTTTCGGGAACGTGAACCGATCTATGGAAACATTATTTCATTCGCTCCTTTTGGCGCTTACTTTTTTCTGGCGATGGGCACCATTTGCTTTATTACAACCGGGCAACTGCTGGCCAATGGAAATGATCCTGCGCTAAAACTGATTCGTGATGCCGTTATTTTCTCGCATACCGGATTCGGTTTGATATTCCTGACTTACCTGTTTTCCAATTTCATTCTGATGCTGGCTCGTAACCTGGATATTTCCAAAGTGCTGTACAAGCCCAACCGCATGCCATATTTTACCTATCGCTTTGCGGGTATGATTGCCATGCTGGCGTTTGTGTTTGTTTCCGACTGGAAAGAATATGTGTACAATGGCATGTCAGGTTTTTATAATTATGCCGGTGACAAGTACACGCTGGAGGGAGATGAGGTATATGCTGAATCATTTTATGACCAGGGAAGAAGTAATGGATTCGCCAATCACCGATCCAACTATGCACTGGGAACAATCAAGGCATCACGTTTTAACCTGGAAGGCGCGCGTGAGAATTTTGATGATGCAAGTTATAAACACCCGAGTGAATACTCCCTGGTAAATTTTGGCAATACCTACTTGTGGGAAAGTAATACGTTTGGTGCTATAGAAGCTTTTCAGGAAGGACGTAAGGTAATGCCGAATTCAGGTGCACTGGCAAATAACCTGGGGTTTGCCTATGCCCGGGTGCATAACCTGGATTCTGCGATTTTCTATCTGGATAAAGCGCGCCAATACAAAGTTTCAAAACAGTCGGCCGAGGCTAATTTTTTTGCTATGGCTGCGGTAGAATTATTACCGTTCGACACAGACTCTATATTAAACACGTTTGGTGCAACTTCGCCTGCCACGCTGGCCAATGCCCTCGTGATCTCATCCATTTATAATCAGCCGGCTTCTTTTACAACGTCACCATTGGCAGCTCAGAAACTGGATCTGTACCAGGCGACACTGCTGAATAATTACCTGATTAAAAATGCCAAGAAGGTCGATACGCTTTTCACGGCCGAAGCTTCCCGCATAGCATCTGATCCGGTGAATGAAGATTATTCCATTGCATTGAAATCGAGCCTGGCCTTTGCTTATTATCATCAGGGTTATGTTGCCAAAGCCCTGGAGGTTTTAGCGGAACTGGTTTACATCAGTCAGTCCCATCAGGGAAAGTATAACTATATCATGGGGCTTTGGGCGCTGGAGCAGGGGAACCCGGATCTGGCTTCATCGTACTTCACCTATGCGCAGACCTACGATTATAAGCAGGCAAAGTTTTATAACGCAATTGCTTTGACAGAAGGAAGACGCCTGGACGAAGCCCGGCAGGCATGGGATGTGGTGCTCGCAGGTGAAGATGAAGGTGAACGTGAAATTGCTACTCGTCTCAAACAAATTCTTTCTGTATCGGCCCCGGAAGTAATGGGAATGTCTGATGGAGAGAAATATCAGTTCTGTCGTTATCGTATTGGCCTGCAAGACTCGACTGTTTTCAACAGGCTTATCAATTCATTTGAAAGTGCAGATTATAAAGCCCAGGCATTGCTCGATATCAGTCGCAGGTATTACGAAGTGGATGAGATTATTCCAGCAATAAAATTTTTCAGTCGTATCGCAGGACTTCGTTTAACGGATAAAAGACTTTACCAGGATGTTCAGCACTTTGAGCTGATCATGTTGGCCTCCCGTAAAGAACTGCCTACACTAACCAGCCAGATGAATAAGGGTGTTACGTTTGATAAGCCTCACCATCTGGAAAAATTATGGTATGATGCACTGCTTGCCGAATCAACCGGAGATACACTTACGGCAGAGAAGAATTATACGATTCTGGGAAAATACAATCCGTATTTTGAAGAAGGTGTTCTGGCAGCGGCAGATTTTTTCCGGGAAAAAGAACCTAACAGCTTAAAGTCATACTCCATTCTGGCGGAAGCCATACAGGTGAACAAGTCTTCCATTCGTTTGCTGAGAGCCTATATAGCTGAGGCCCTGCGTAAAGAACTTACTGATTATGCGATGAGCGTTTCGGATACGTTTGACGAACTGTTACGAAGAACGCAGAAATCCGGTCTATGACCGGTGATGCGTGTCTATGCGTTTGGCCGTTTTGTGAACTACCTTTTTATTTCGGGTACCATTTACATGCGTTGAAGCTTTGCCGTTTTTAGCAGCCTTCTTTTTACGTGCTGCTTCTTCCTCTTTGGCTTCCTTTTTCCAGAGTTTGATGTTCTCGCGGATCACCTTCCAGTAGTCTTTTCCATAGTCTACAAAGATCTCAGCAAAGGCGGGTACATCCCGCTTGGTTACGATATACGCTTTAAGCCCGTCCGTTTCATAGTCGGAATTGTTTATCGTTCCCTTGATTTTAACCAGGCCATTGGCATCGTTCGCATAACGCGCAAGCGCTTTGGTTGTGGGTAAAGCATTGATAACATGATTCCGGTTTACATAAAAGATATATCCGTTCTTACCGTCTTCATCTTTCACGTCTTTCCAGGCAGTGACCTTTCCCTTGTATTCGACAACACGGGTTCCTTTGGGGATAAACTTCTTGGTGAACAGACCTTTCCCGGAGTTGGGTATGGTTGACTTCTTAACGTAGAGTTGCTTTTCGAGTAGTGCCATAAAAGAGGGCGAATATAGATGTCCCCAAATGATTTTAAAAGCGTGCCATGTCTCTTTTTGCACGTAACAGGTATAGTACAGGTCATTTGAGGTGTGTTCTCCTCGATTGCAAGATGTCTTTGTTTTGATTCCGGCTCAATGATTCACCACGGTCAGAAGAAGATTGATCAGGGAGATTAAATAAAAAAGGCGCTAAGCTTGTATAAGCTCAGCGCCTTTTTTTAGCAGAAATCTTCCTTTAGTTAGAGGAATACCGTAAGGTTACACCAAAGGTACGGGGATCACCCAGAACACCTGCATAGTGACCGGCATTACCGCCTGCAACCAGAAGCTGTTCGTAATAATCTTTATCTAACACGTTACGACCCCATACAAAAAGGGATAGTCCATTGGCTGAGCGAAACCCAAGCTGCGCATTAAGTAATGAATAGCCGTCTATGTTAAGGTATTTTGAAGGTGAAGGGCTTGACGAAAATTCAGAACGGTAGAATCCATTTAATCCGATGAAGAACTTGCTGTCCTGACCGAGGAATTTTAAAGCACCTGAAGTAAACTCCCCACCGTATGATGCACCGAATTTTGAGATACCCGGTAATCGTTCACCGGAAACATCTTTAAAAGCTTGCTGTTGACCGTCTTCATTAACGTGCCCGGTTTCTTCCAGGGGAAGAGGAGCGTTGGTGAACTTAACGTATTCCCCATCGGTGTAGGCCAATGATGTAAAGAAGGAGAAGTGTTGATTGAAGCGGATGTTGGCATCAAGTTCGGCACCCTTTACATTTACCTTTTCAGCATTCGCAATATAGCCACGGTTCACACCCAGTTCAGGGGACTGAACATTGGTTTGATAGTTTTTGATATCCGTATTGAAGAAGGTCACGTTCAACGTTGAATTTTTGGTAGGGGCTGTTTTGATACCAAATTCAACGTGTTGTACATCCTCTGGTTTAATTACAGCAAGGTCAGTTGCAGGTTGCCCGCTAATGGTTGGCAAGCCTGCCACGTTCACACCAACCGGTTTAAATCCGGTGGAGTACGTAGCATAGGCATTGTAATTCTTTTTAAGCTGATAGGAGAGTGTAACCAGATAGGTAATGTTATCTTCGTCAGCATCTGATGTATATGCCTGACTGGTGTATACCGTGTTCTTTAAAGTTTGCAGTGCTATCTTTTCAGCTTTGCTACCAGCGTAGGTGGCTGTATCGAGACCACCGTATGTCTGGCGGTCATACTTTACATCTTTTTTATCCCAGTTGAAACGAACACCGGGTTGAAGGTGCAAGCCTTTGGTAATTTCCCAGTCAGCATTAGCAAAGATAGCTGTGCTGCTTGACTCTATAGAAGATTCTGTGCGGATACCGTATCCGTCAAACAATCCCTCAGTTTGCCACAAGGCTGTATTTGTTGTGCTTTGTGAAAAGCGCCACTGATCTCTTCCTGATTCTTCTGTGCCGTGGATTTTCAAATCCTGATTGATCCAGAATAATCCGACAACTCCGCTTAATTTTTGTGAAAATGTTCCCGCATAACGAATTTCCTGCGACCAGTTTTTATGCTCTGCCGGATTTTGTGATTTAGCCAGGGCTTGTAATCCGGTGAAGTCCCGGTCATTTGAAGGGTCCCAATTCCAGTAGCGCCATGCGGTTGTGGAGGTAAGAGTTCCTGGTCCTATTTCCGCATCGACATTCAGTGAAACACCACCGAGTTCGTTACCTGAATTCCAGGGTGTGTCATGATCAATCTTACGGTCGAATGCATTCTGGCTTGGTAGTGTATAGTTCAGGTCTGTAATGATCGCATTGAATTGGCGATAAGGTGCACGTTCAGTCTCCACCACACCTGCCACCACCTGCGCATAACCATCAGGGCGCTGACGTGAGTCATCACCAGTTAGTGTAATGGATATTTTTTCTGAGGGTTTATATAACAATTGCGCACGATAACCCAGGTTGTTAATATCATTGGTATACTTTCCGGTACTTACATTTTCAACGACACCATCACGTTGCGTTCCGGAGAAAGAAATTCGCCCTGCAAATTTTTTACCCAGAGGTCCTGTTATCGAAGCTTTGGCCTGAACAAAACCGTAATTACCGTAGCTCACTTCGAAGTCATATCCCGGGTCAAAGCTTGCTTTGCGAGTGGTGATGTTGAACGCTCCCGCTGTAGTGTTCTTTCCAAACAAGGTTCCTTGTGGACCACGCAGTACTTCAATCCGGTCTATATCGATAAAGTCAAGTGTTGCTGCGGCAGGCCGTGCATAGTAAACGCCATCCACATAAAAACCTACACCCGGATCAAGACCGTCATTCGTAAGACCGAATGGAGATCCAATTCCACGGATATTGATACCTGTATTCCGTGGGTTTGATGAATACAATTGAACAGACGGCACAATTTCTTTCACACGGTTTACATTAAATGCTCCTGAACTTTCGATCAGGTCACCATGCACTACCGATACCGGGATGGGAATTTGCTGCGCAGTTTCAGTGCGTCTTCTGGCCGTTACCACTACTTCAGAAAGTAATCCATCTTCAATAAGGCTTACTTCGAGGGCCTCGTCTGAAAGCTCATATACTTGAACCTCCTGAGTTTTATATCCGGTAAAACTGATGTTCAGTGTAACAGGCAATTCAGCGGGAGCCGGGATACTGAATTTTCCATCAATATCTGTAACAGCATTTGTCTTACCACCCTTTACAACAACAAATGCTCCGACAACGGGTTGATCATTGTTGTCATTAACAATACCTGTAATAACCGACTGAGCTAACGCGATGTTGCCCCACACGATCAGTGACAGGATAAATAGTAATTTTTTAGTCATAGTTTTTTTAAGAATTATGGTTAGATGATATGGTGCTGAATAATCAGTGATGCCAGCTCAGGTCAGCTACCGACAAGGACTGGCATCCGCAAGCAGACTACTGCTTGATATGCTGTGATGCAAAGGCTTCAAATTTTTCAGTATCAAAGCGTGCAGCTGCAGGCAACAGGTATCCGAAAGCATGAAGATCCTTCTGGCCATTTTGAATTACCCAGCACAGGAACTCAACAGCTTTTGTGTTCGGATTATTTTTATCAACAGAGAGGTGGAGGTACTCTATCGGCACATTGTGATTCTTTGAACCTTTTTCTTCAAGGTGTTCCAATACACTGGCTAGCTGATCATAGAATTTCTCTTCATCATTCACTTTGTTGTTGCCGTTTAAATCAACCGGTAATACAGAAAGACCCTGAACAGGTTTTCCGGTGGTGCGATCATAAGCAATGGATAAAGGGAAATAGGATAGCCCCGTGGAATCGCGCAGTACGGCCTTGAGCAGATGCTCATCTGAACCAGCAATGGCTTTGCCTTTAACATCTTTTTGCTGAAACCCGAAGTGTTTGGTAAAGGTGATGGGTACACCGGCTTTTTGAAGTCGGGTGTAAACCGTGAATGGAGCTTTGATCTCTACTTCATTTTCTTTGTCGGCAAACATGTCGTGGAAGAAAATCTGTTTGATAAGCCCTTCATTCAGACCTTTATCTGAATAGGTTTTGGCAAATGAAGAATTACCGTTTGCTACTGGCACTACGGCATAACGGGCTACATAAACGAACTCCCTGTTCTTTTTAATGGTTTCTTCCGGTTCGTAAGCTTCTATAAGAAGATCATATTTCGAAGGATCATTGGTACCCCGCGATTCGATAATGATCTGTACATCCGGATTGATTTTGTTATAGTCATCGATCCACTTTTGAATAAGCGGATAAGCGAAACGTACACCGGTTATAACGACTACATTATCATGTTCGCGGCCTTTGCTATCGGCTGCGATATTCTTAACCGGTACATCGATTGGTTTTACGGCATCTCCCTGGGCAAATGTCAATGCTGCTGACGAAAGGGCCCAGATAATCAGAAGGATTTGGTGGAACGTCTTCATATTATCTTAAAGTCTATAGTTTTGATAGATTTATGTCAAAAGTAAGCCTATTATCTATTAAGTCAATAGAGTTTAAGTATTTTTAATAATTATTTCACCTAACAGGAGATAGGAAACACCCGAATTGTGGATTTTCAGGGGATACACCCGTTTTCGGAGAAATTTCACACAAATGATTTTTTTGATCTCCTTAACCGTAAATAAAAGCCAGGAACTTCTTTTTAACGGGTCCGGCCGGCCTCAACATAATTGCAGAAAGGAGTATAGTAACGGGCCATGCCATTACATCCAGAAAAAATATTCGTTTCATGTTTGATTCTATTTATATACTATCGTGACGTTGTTGACTTTTCCAGTGAAGCGGAAAGGAACTTTGTAGCGATCGGAAACCGGAGTGTTCAGATCCTGACCAACGTCAATACCATCTTTGTAGCCGGCAATGTATCGCGCTTCAGAAGCCAGAATGTTTCGCTCACCTACCTTTACATCATCAACGTAGATCGCCTCTGTACCTGCAGGTTCATCTACTCTCGCATTGGCACTTCCACGTTCTTTCTTGGGTGGAGCGATGTAGTTCAGCTCAAACTTTAATTTATGCTTACCGGGGGTGAGAGGATTATTTGATTCCAGGTGACGAAGTATTGTACCGGTACTGTGTGCTATCTGAAACTTGCCATCTTTAATAAAGAGGCTAAGCCCGTTGAAGATACTTCCCGTGGCAAACAGTACACCCTGTTCAGTTTTTGATTGGATTTCAACATCGGCTGTAATCGTGAAGGATTGTCCGTCAAACTGAGGACCGCTGTATGTCAGGAACTGATCTACTCCCGGATATAATACAACGGTATCAGCCTCACCAAAAACACTTCTCTTTCTGCCGGCTGCACCTCTTACATCTGTCGGATCGATCAACGGATAGACGTTATACTTTTTCGCTTCGGAGTCGAAGAGATCCTGGAGTTCTTTCAGCTTCTCCGGATTTTTCTCTGCCAGATTGATCCGCTCATTAAAGTCATCATTCAGGTTGTACAATTCCCACACATCATCCGCGAAATCGGTTCCTGATTCGTGGTATACGGATGCTTTCCATCCATCCTGATAGATCGCGCGCTTTCCTCTTAGTTCATAATATTGAACGGTGTGTTTTGACGGAGCATTGGCATCCTGAATTGAGTAAGCAAGACTTGTACCTTCAATAGGTTTTTGCTTGTGACCCTTAATGACTTCAGGAACCGTTGATCCGGTAAGCTCAACAATGGTTGGTGTGATATCGATCACGTGTCCATACTGATTCCGGATGCCGCCTTTCTCTGTTATTCCATTTGGATAGTGAATGATAAGAGGCTGATGTGTACCACCTTCTGAATTGGCATCGGCTTTCCACTGACGGAAAGGTGTATTGGTAGCTTGTGTCCAGCCCCA
>DASXWH010000044.1:0-27130 GCA_036503775.1 Ohtaekwangia sp. | reverse complement strand
ATCGCTGTCAAAATCACCTTTGTAAATCCGACCCGGAGTATCGCCTACGGCTACATCCACACGTGTTGCAAACTGTGCCGTTGAAATTTTTAAGACACCAAGGTTTCTGTATAAGCTGATATTGTCAGAACCCGGATTGGTAGTAGCGATATCTGCAAAGCCATCGCCATCAAAATCTTCTGATACAACACCGCCATTGGCAGCCGGCTTGTTGAAGACAATATTGGCAGAGAATATTCCATAGGTTCCGGTGGTAAAATTGCTGCTACTGGTTATTGACCGGTTTTCCAGCACGATCAAATCACCAGCACCACTCAGATCTGTTGTAACGGTAGCATCAACTTTTCCATCGTTGTTAAAGTCAGACATGTCGAGTGTGCTGGCGCCAAGTCCAACCGTGACGGACGGGTAGTGCGAAATTTCGGTTGTCGTGCTAGTGTTTTTGTGCAGTAGTCCGTTCACGGATATAACATCTAACAGTCCATCGCCATCAAAATCTTCAAGACGCGGATTGATAAACGAGTTTACGGAGAGGGTATCATCTGGCACAAGTGAAGTGGCACTGATAGCACCCGTAGTATGTGTGTTGCGGAAAACAAAACCACCATTAGCTTCGGCCAGTAAATCAGGTTTACCATCACGATTCAGATCACCTGCTTCAATGTCATAGTTGGCATTGGTGAGCGTGAAGTTGACGGGTGGAGCAAAATGTGTGTTGTCAAAGTTGACACCGGGCGAAAACGTAATTTTAAATGGAAGGCGATAGCGTGATGTGAGCCCAGCTTTGGTAACACTAACGTATCCATATCCAGCGCCAGCCGGAACACTGACGGTTAATTGAGTAGGTGTTGCTGTGAGTACAGTTGCATCAACACCTCCAATCTTTACTTTATTATCTGTCAGGGTTGTAGAGAAATTATTTCCGGTAATGGTAACCGTACTTCCAATAGCACCGGCAAGAGGAGAAACCGTGTTGACTGAAATGGCTGGTGCGTGAACGTTTTTGTTTTCGAAGATTGAAATCCTGATGGCGTTGTTGGTTGTGGCAACGATGAGTTCAGGTTTGAGATCTCCGTTGAGGTCAGCAACAACAGGTGTCCAGGGATATGTACCACTGGCATAACCTTGCAGGGAGTAGGCCGGTATAAAAGCCGTGTTGTCAAACGTTCCGCCTGAAAATCTATTTTCATAGATACCAAGATCACCATCCTCACACGCTGCGATATCCGGTTTGCCATCGCCATTGATGTCTCCGATTGAAAAGCTTCCATAGTTATTAAGGTCTCCTGCAAATGTAACTTCTGCAGCAAAATCAGTGAGGGCCAATGGGCCTCCGGTGTTAGTATTCAGCCTGACGAAAATCGTCACGCCATTATTTTTCCAGACCAGATCATTTTTACCATCAAGGTTAAAATCAGGTGTCTGCAGGGAACTAATATATTGTCCAGAGGTAATCATACCAATGCTCGTCAATGAAATAGAGCCTGGTGCTGAATTGTTTTTGAAGATGGAGTAACGATCACCGTGCGCGACCATCATCTCTGGTTTGCCATCACCATCCAGATCGCCTGCTGACGCACCGCCAAATCCTCCATTTGATGCGTTGATGAAATAACCTACTGCACTGCCAAATTCAATGTTGCCCGGAGTGCTGATATTTTGTGTGATCCAGAAAGATGCGCCCGTGGAGAACGAACCTTCTCCGCTAATCAATTCGGGACGCCCGTCACCATCGAGATCTGTAATCAGGCCTGGTGGAGTATCATCCGTGAGGCCTGCCCAGAATTCAGGAGCTTCGAACGCAATGTTGCCAGGTGTGCTGATGTTGCGATAGGTTATGAAGTAAGCGCCACCAAATGTAACCAGTACATTAGAGGTGATGAGATCCAGTTTTCCATCGCCATCGAGGTCGGCAAATTGAGCACCGGTAGTATTTGTGCCGGTGCCGGGGATTGTAACCGTAGTAACGGGTGCAAAAGATGCAGCCGTAATTTCTCCACCGATACCGAGGTTGGGATAGATGCTGATGGTTTTATACGCTGTGCTGCTCGCAATGATCACATCACTCCAGCCGTTGCCGTCAATATCTTTTACTGTAAAACCTTCGACATCCGTTGTGGGTGTGATATCCACCCTCGGTTTAAATGAATCGCGGATAATTCTTCCACCCCCATCAAACACCGGATTGAAAGATTGAGGAGAAGTACTTGCAAGGCCGGTTACGATGTTGGTGATCACTATTTTTCCGTACTGTGCTCCAACAGGAATAGTAACGATCAATTGTGTAGCCGTTGCATTGGTAACCGTTCCTGCAACAGCGCCAAAGCGAACTACATTATTTGCAGCGGTTGTATTAAAACCTGTTCCATTAATGGTGATGGTTTGTCCGGGTTTTCCTGAAGTTGTGGAGAGTGAACTTACTGCCGGTGCTGTAGAAAGCACACGCTCTTCAAGCACTACATTATCTAATCCAGAAAGGTAAGAAGCATTGGCAGCGTACGTTCCGTTGATTTCAATCCCGGTAACATTGGATAGTATATGTTTTATCTGATCGCGGGTCGCGAGTGGACCTAAGTTTCCCCACTGCCATCCTCCGGTTTCATTCAATGGAATGGAATACGATGACCATAGTGGAGCAACCGCTGGCTTGGAAGGAAAACTGAATGTAATAAGATCGCTTCCGTTTTTTATCCGGATATCACCACGCGTGGATGAGTTTGTGCCGGCAACCGACTGTTGCAAATCCAGTTTGAAATTCATGTCGAGACACTGCGCGACTTTTGTTCCCAGGTATTTTGCCGGTGCTATCCAGTATTGTACAGCGGAAGTGCTAACCTGACTGGCATAGGTAACGGATATGTATCCACCGGGATTTCCTCCGGATGTACTGTGGTTAATTGTGCTGTAGGTTCCGGATGGCCCATGATAGAACGTCCATCCGTCAGCGTCTGTGTCAAACGTACTGGTGATCTGTGCGTGTGTGGCAGAGATCATCGCGAATAGAAAACCAAAGACAATTAATTTTTTCATATCAGTGGGTCTTTATCAATCTGAAGTACTGATTTCGGGAAGGTGATTGAACGATCAGGGTGTAAGCCCCGGCTGCGAGATCGTTTAATGTCAGTGTAGTGATTTTTTGAATGAAATATCTTCTGGTTTCCCTACCAAAGGCATCTACTATGATAACTTCAGTTTTTTCTGTGGATGGTAATTCAATGGAGATCTGATCACTGAACGGATTGGGGTAAATTTTTAAGCTGGCATTATTTTGTTCAGCTTCTGTGATGAGGTAAATAAATTCATCAGAGGTGGTGGTGCATCCGTTCTCTGTTACGTCAACCGTGTATTCACCATATTCGGTAATATTATATTCTAGGAACTGAGCAGTGGCTTGCGCAATAGCATCTCCATTTTTATACCATTGAAAACTGTCACCTGGTGAAGCCGTGAGTTGTGTTGCATCTGGTGTAATGGTTGCAACGGGAAAGGAATTTACAATAACATCAAGGGGATCTGAAAGCGGACTCGTACAACTTCCGTTTGCAACCTGAAGTGTCAGGGCCACTGTTGAAGCGGTTACCGTGACCGGATTGGTTGAAGCTCCGTTCGACCAGGTGTAGGTTGTAAATCCGGATGCCGCGGTGATCGTGAGCATGTCACCGGTGCAGATGTTTATAGTTCCATTTACGACCACTACAGATGGATTGAGTGTGGGTTTTGCTAACGGCTCGATCGCAGCGGTAACAGATGTGCGGCTACTTTCACAAGATCCATTGTTGATCGCAACATAGTATGTGGTGGACGCAGAGATAACAGGAGTGGTGTATGAACTATTCAATTGTCCGGAGATTGAGACTCCTCCTGTGGCAACATCATACCAGCGATATTGTCCGTTGATTCCACCTGATGCAGTAAGTGTCAAGACAGATGCTGTGCAATTCGTAGCACCTGTTGTTGCGGGTGCTGCCGGAACTGCATTGATTGTTACGGTGGCGGTGTTGGAAAATTCATCAGTCGCTAAATCACCGGAGACTTTGCACCGATAATCCCCCGCACCAAAATTGCCAGTAGTATTAATAAAGAGCGTTGAAGTAGTAACGCCTGTATAACCACCGCCATTTGAAATAGTGTTGAAAACAGATCCATCATATTTCTGCCATTGATACGCGAGGTTGGCCGCCCCAGTGGCTGTCATACTAAGTGTAGCTATTGATCCGTTACACACAGCCGTTGAAGCAGGCTGTGCACTGATGGTGATGGAAGGTCCGGATGATATTACATTTTCAAAAACCAAAAGTGAGTTGGGTGCGGACGTAATAATAATTTCAGGCTTGCCATCCAGATTCAAATCACCTGTTGTTAATCCACGAGGATTAGTCACAGCGGTTACAAACGGTGTGGCAAAGGAAGAAGCGTTCAGCGTACCCGGTGTTGAAATGTTTTTTAAAATGAAGAACTGATCAGTTGCTTCACTGTTGGCAAGAATTTCAGGCTTGCCATCGCCATCGAGATCACTGATGTGGGCAACGGTTGCAGCTCCCGGTATAGTGTAATCAACGCGGGCAAATACGATGTTGCCTGTGGTGCTTTGATTGTGCAGAACAGTGATCATTGTTGTTGTGGTACCAGCACCGTGATAGAGCAGCAGATCCATCTTGCCATCGGTATCTAAATCACCGGCATAGATCCGCCCCGGATTGTCACCTGTGGCAATAACAGGCAAGGCCGTAAACTGAGTTGTGTTGATACGGTAAGAACCGTTGTTCTTCCAGACGGTGACATTGTCTGCTCCCGGATTGGTTGCTACGAAGTCCATCCATCCATCATTGTCGAAATCAGCTGTTGCTGTGCCTCCATTGGCTGCTGCTTTGGCATAGTTCACCGTGGTGCTGAAGGTTCCGTAAGCACCTGTTGTGAAGAGACTTGCAGATGCAGATCTGTTTTCCGCAATGGAAATATTTGCACCATTGGCGCCAAGCATATCCATCTTTCCATCGCGGTTGTAATCTCCAAAGGAATGATTGGAGCCAATGCCTACAGCGATAACGGTCGCGAAGTTCACTTCACTGGCGGTCGTGATGTTTTTGTAGACACCACTGTTACTGTTGATATCGAGGTAGCCATCGCCATCAATATCAATAAGACGTGGATTTAATGGAGAACCTGCGAGTGTGTCGTCTGCTGCAAGTGAGCTGATAGAGATTGGCCCCGTTGTATGCGTATTGCGGAAAATGGCAGCGCGGTTTGTTAGTCCTTCGGCCATTACTTCGGGCTTGCCATCTTTATTCAGGTCGCCCACTTCAACATCGTAGTCGGCCGCAGTCAGGGCAAAGCTGACGGGAGGTAAAAAGTGTGTGTTGTCAAATGTCACACCCGGTGAGAAGGTGGTTTTGAATGGAAGACGATATTCTGCGGTAAGCATATCGCGCGTTACGGTTACTAAACCGTATGTACTTCCCGCTGGAACTGATGCTGTCAGTTGTGTTTTTGTAGCCGAAAGTACGGTGGCTCTTACGCCACCTACCATGACTATATTTTCTGTTGGAACGGTTGAAAAATGATCTCCGGTAATGGTCAGCGTTGCGCCCACGGGTGCGGCCAGTGGTGATACGGTGTTGATTGAAATTTCCGGTGCGCGAACATTTTTGTTTTCATGAATAGAGATGTAATCGGTGCTGGCACTCACGTTGGTATGATAGAGAATTAATTCTGGTTTCAGATCACCATTCAAGTCAGCTATCGCGGGACTTTTTGGGTAGGTTGAGCTGCCAATACCTTTTAGTTGGTGAGCAGCACCAAAAGCATCCGCATCGAAAACACCTCCTGAATATTTATTTTCAAATACGCCTACATCATTATCATCTGTAGCGATGATATCAGGCTTGCTGTCACCATTGATATCGCCAATCGAGATTCCTCCATAATAATGAAGCTCTGAATTGAGAAGTATTTCCGTATCAAAATCAGTTGTTGCCAAAGATCCTCCAGAGTTGGTATTGATCCGGATATGAACATCATCATTGTAATATCCATGCTTCCAGGCCAGGTCCATTTTTCCATCGAGATTAAAGTCGGCAACATTTACGGCACCGTATACACCTTGTCCGCTATGACCTGGAATAATTTCAAGAAGAGCATCGAAAGAAATACTGCCCGGAGCTGACGTGTTTTTAGCAATAAAAATATTTCCCCGGGCGATGATCATCTCCGGCTTTCCGTCATTGTCAAGGTCTGCATCGACTACGCGATTTAATCCGTTGATATTGTTTCCGAAGTAGCTTCGTGAACCTCCGAACTCAATGTTGCCGGGCGTGCTGATGTTCTGGGCAATCCAGAAGTCAAGGTCTACACTGCCCGATGTTCCTCTCCCGATCAGATCTGCCCGGCCATCACCATCAACATCTGTTACGGAAGAAAGAATGGCTGAGTATGCCAGGCCGCGCCATTTCTCCACCGCTTCAAAAGCAAGCGTACCCGGTGTGCTGATGTTTCGATAAGTAGCAAACCCGGTATTAAAATCATCGGTATAGTAGCCGGTTACAATATCCAGCTTACCATCGCCATCCAGGTCGATTGCTTTTGTAGCTACCCGGTTACCCGCATCAGTCAATGTAAATTTTGGCGCGAAGGAAGCGGGTGTTAATTCTCCACCTGCTCCCAGGTTCCGATAGATGGCTACGGTGTTTCCATCATCGGTTGATATCAGATCTGTCCAGCCATCACCATCTACATCACCCAGGGATAAAAAGTCATCGGCATTCGCAGCACCATAGTCTGAACCTGCGGGCAAATTAACAGGCGTGTCAAACGATGCGGGTATGATTCTCCCGCCATTTGCAAACCCAGGTGTGAAAGCCTTCGCTGATTGTTTCGCGAGGCCCGTGGTCTTATTGATCACGGTAAGTTTTTCATACTGTGCACCGATAGGAACGGTAACCGTAAGTTGAGTAGGGCTGGCAGTCGTTATCGTTCCGGCAATGGCACCAAAATACACCAGATTGTTTGTGGGTGTTGGATCGAAGTTGTTTCCGGTAAGAACAATGGAGGTACCAGGCGTTCCGGAAGCAGGAGAGAAGGAAGTTATAACCGGAGATGAAGTTAATGTCTTTTGTTCGAGAACAACATTGTCGATGGCGGAAGTGTACGTTGCATTGGTAACGTACGTTCCACGGATTTCAATAGAAGAAATATTGGAAAGCACAGCAATGATCTGTGCTCGTGTTGCTAACGTTCCCGCTGTCCCATTGATTCGCCAGCCCAGGGTTTCATCCAGAGGAAGTGAGTAGGATGACCAACTGGGAGCTACCGCAGGTTTTACAGGTAATGAATATACCAACGCTAGGCTTGTGGTTTCAATCCGGACATCACCTGTGCCATTTGAATTCGAACCTGCATGTGATTGTTGCAGATCAAATTTTAAACTCATCCCCAGCGACCTTACCACGTGACTTCCTAAAAATTTCGCTGGTGCTATCCAGCTTTGCGTGTTGACACCTGTACTTGCGCTGTAGGACAATGAAATGAATCCTCCCGGATTCCCACCACTGCCGGAGTGGGTAGGGGTAACCGTTGTTGCTGTGTTGAGGAACGTCCATCCATCGGCATCCGCGTCAAACGTGCTGCTGATTTGAGCGTGTGCGGTTTCCAGCAAGGTGAATAGAAGCGTGAAGACCAGTATTCTTCTCATAACGATCTGATAATTTAAGGCAGCAATTATTTGGACAATGGTTTGAGATAGGTCAAGCCAACAATAAAAGCACGATTGGTATTTTTAGTATTGTCGTTCACTTGCTTCTGCAGATCGAGCAGTCCGAGTTCATAGCGGAAATCAAGGGAAATGCTTCCGTTCTTTAATATGTATTCAATGCGACCTCCGGCATTCGGCCCGAAATCAAAACGTGAGGCTTCATTCTCCTGGAAATCAAAGTCCTCACTGGTCTCATCATATCCCTTCATTTTATATTTTCCACTAAGCCAGTAAGCTGTGTAGATCCCGAGGTTGATATGCGCCTTCCAGTTTTGCAGTGACGGAACGATAATGGAGTAATCCAGCATAATTGGTACTTCGATGTAGTTGGCTTCGAGCTGATCGTAAATATCATCGCATACTTTATGGAAGTATCCTTTCTGTATATAGTGAAGCTCGACCGTGATTCCGTAATTGGAATTGATCTGTTTGAATCCCTTTACGCCTGCACTAAAACCCATGTTCGCGACTTCTTTCCAGGGAGTTTTAGCTTTGTAGTTGGAAAATGAAACACCAGCATTTCCACCGATTGACCAGAGCTGGGCGTGGACGATGATTGGAAACACAATGCTGATGAGGGTTAGTATTTTTTTCATAAACGATTTACGATTTACGATTTACGATTTACGATTTACGATTTACGATTTTGAAATCCAGACCACAGAGATCACAGAGCAAGACACGAAGTTTCCTCTGTGCACTTTGTGTAATGGATTTTACATTTATTAAAATGGTTCTAGTATAAATTCGATCTTAGCTGGCCCTTCCTTGATATCCACATCACGGTTCATGACGAGCACCATCTTGCGGGGTGTCATACTTTCGATGATCCAGTTTTCTGCCAGTAATTGATTGTTGTCAGGTACCAGTCGCAGGATCTCCTCATTATTTTCCAGTGACCATGTACCTTCATCTGTTTCTCCACTGGGTTGTACACGACTGAATTCAGAAGTAGTAGCATCTGTGGGCGAAGGCATGGTGAGGAACAGCCTGAATTGGCTGAGGTCTTCCGTGTACTGCTCGTTATCCACAAACACTTCAGTAAGTTGCCAGCCACCCGCTACAATACACATTCGGGAAGGGCACTCGGGCATATCTTCTGAACAGGAGACAGCAGCACCACAGAGTGTTGAAAGAAGTATGAAGAGCGAAAATCGTGTTATCATGAGAGTGTTCTTTTGTTGGTGTAAATATCAGGTGACGCTGGGTTGTGATGTATAGCACGATCATGTTAGGAGTTATTGATTTTCTTTACATTTACCGTTCAAACTTGAACGATGAGCCTGACTTCAAATAAATTGTTAACACTGTTATTCGTTTCAGCATTGCTTTATTCCTGCTCCGGATCTATGAACGTCTCGGCTTCGAAAGCCGATCCGGCAGAGCTGAAGAACTATAAGACGTATGCCTGGATTGCACCGGGTGATACCGCGCTGAATACGCGAAGGGACGATAAGATATACGCAGGGCTTATTGAAAGCTCAGCCAATAAGGAGTTGAAGAATAAGGGAATGAAGATGGATAATCAGAACCCGGATGTGGTTTTCATGTTTGATACCCGAATTGAAGAAAGGGTTGAATACCGGAATTCTCCTAATACCACAGCACCCTTTGGGTCTGGCGGATACGCCTACGGCTATAATGGAGTTTACTACAGCGGTGCTTATGATCCGATGTATGGACTTAAAACTTCACCCATTACAATAGAAGAAGGGACGTTGAGCTATTCTATGTTCGACCGGAAAACAGGGAAGCTGATGTGGAAGGGAGCTGTGATTAAAAACCTCACTTCAAAAACAAATATCGAGGCCACCATTAAAAAAGGCACAATTCTGGTTTTTGCCAAGCTGCCGATCAGGCATAAGTAGAACTTTCGTTGATCAGATCAGCTTTTCGTTGATGGCTTTGGAAACGGCTTCTGTCTGCGAATGTACGTGAAGCTTTTCATAGATATTACGGATATGTGACCGAACGGTATCAATGCTGATATTGATCTCACTGGCAATGAGTTTATAGCTGTTTCCATTACTAAGGGAAGTGAGTACTTCCCTCTCTTTAGGCGTGAGCTGATAGGGATTATCCGGAGTTGATTTTTTGTGCATCGATGAGAGCACCATCCGTGCAATGCTGGGCGACATCGGTGATCCACCTTCCATCATTTCATCTATCGCACCATTGAGTTTGGTTGAAATATGCTTCTTCAGTAAGTAGCCTGAAGCTCCCGCACAGATAGCATCAAAAACATGTTTGTTATCGTCAAATACCGTAAGCATGAGTATGGGAATGTCCTTGTTTGTGCTTCTTACGCGGGCAACGGCATCAATTCCATTCATGCCTGGCATATCAATATCCATGATCAGCAGATCGGGCTTCAGTGTATGAAGATGTGTTTTTACATCCAACGGGTTGCCATGTGCGCCAACTACCTTAATGTGATCATTCAGCCGCAGCATTGACTGGATACTGTCCCGCAGCTCTTCATTATCTTCATATAAAAGTAAGGCGTGTGGCATGTTGATCACGTAAATATCGCGTTACTCCCTGAATTTCGTATAGCATGATCATGCTAATGGCATTCTCAGCTCTACCAGGGTGCCTTTTTGCAGCTGGCTTTTTATTGTGACGGATCCATTGATCTCGCTGGCACGATCGCTCATGTTATTTAATCCATTGCCAAGTTTAACGGATTGATCATCGAATCCCTGGCCATTGTCTTTTACCTGCATTACCAGGGAATGGTCTTCCTGGTGAAGGCTTATTTCGAGTTCATTCGCCTGACTGTATTTGGCGGCATTGTTTATAGACTCTTTAAATATGAGGAACAGGTTTTTCCGTTTGTCAGCGTCCAGGTGTAATCCTTCGCTTATTTTTTCAGTGAAATGATACCTGATGCTCTTGGGTTCCAGTATCTCGTTGGCAAACTCGCGCATCCTTACGATCACTTTATGGATCGAATCATTATTCGGGTTGATCGACCAGACGATATCACCGATATCTTCCATCATACGTGCGGATTGATCACCAATGCGCTGAAGGTAGCTCTCCACATTCCTGTTCTTTTCGGCCAGTGCCACCTGGCTCAGGATATTGATACTGGATAACGTTGATCCGACATCGTCATGCAAGTCCCGGGCAATACCATTCCGCACGCGTTCAATTTCTACCATTCGCTTCACACGATTCAGCACGCGATAACGGTTTATCAGAACAAGCGCAACAACAATAACGAGGGCTAATACAATTATGGTAGCTATCTGAATGGTCTGTTGTTGTTTCTGATCCGACTTTAATAATTCAATTTCAGCAGCTTTCTTTTCATTCTGATAAATCACTTCTAACTCGTCCATTTTTGTCTGGTTCCCGGCTTTTATCAGGCTATCACTTAATGCAGCGTACAGTTCAGAATATCCAAGTGCTTCTTTGTACTGGTGTTGGTCCTTGTGTAACACTAATAGTAATTTATACGCATCTAAAACGCTGTACTGATCATTTATTGTAAGCGCGGTTACCCGCGATGAATCGACATACAGAATGGCTTCTTTGTACAGCTTTTGCTCATAAAAGACATATCCTAACGCTGAGTAAGTATATACCTTAAGCGTTTCATTGGAAATACTTTTAGCTTGCTGCAGTGCGTTGAAATAATGGGCTTGTGCTTTTCTGAAATCCGATTTGTCATAATAGATGTTGCCGATACTCAGTTCTGTTTCGGCTGCACTGCGTTTGTCACCCATTCGTATGTATTGATCCATTGCTTTGGTAAATTCGGCCAGGGCCAGATCAAGCTTTTGTTGTGACCGGTAAACTCTTCCCATTAACTGTGACGCATATGCTACTCCTTTATGATAGTTATTCTTATCTGCAATCTGTTGAGCTTCCGTGGCGTATTGAATTGCTTTATCATAATGCTGAAGATTATATTGAATGTTGCCGATGTTCAGCAAAGCCCGCGCCTGTCCAACCGGATCTTGTAGTAAGCTGTCCTGCAGTTTTGCTGAAAGTAAATATTCCTGTAGCGCACCAAGGTGATTGTTTTCGGTAAGCGAAAGGTTTCCCATATCATTATAAATTCCGGCTTGCAGCGAGTAGTCATTAATTTCCTGTGCGATCACAAGCGCTTTTTGGAGGTTGATCCTGGCAGAGTCAAACCTCGACATCCATAACAGATTCAGGGCAATTCCCTGATAGGCATCCACGGCCTGGGCGGATTTAGGAGGAGCGAGGGAAAGCGCTTTGCGATGGAAAACCAGGGAAGAATCAGATTGCCCGTTGGCATGATAAAATCTACCCAGTTCAATACACGATTCAGTTATATACATCCTGGAAGAAATCTCCTCCGATAAGCGAAGGGCCTGTTTAAAATAATTGCCCGAGGATTGGATGTTATCGTTGGAGGCTTTTACACCCAGCCATAAAAGCGCCTTTACTTCAGTGGTGTCGTGCGTATTCTTTTTTACAATCTGAAGAACACTATCCGTCTGCTGATTCTGACCAGAGATGTCAGAAAACAAAAGCAAGAATAGAATTAGAAGGCTGAGGGTTTTCAAAATGCAAGAGCGGTAAGGTATATTAAATATAATCTTTTTGACGCGGCTTATTGTAAAATCACGTGTGATGCTTTGTGTTGTTGTAACTGTTCGTGGCTATTGGGTTTTGATTACCTTAACACCGCTGGCAGAAACACGATTAAAGTCTGATGTGGTGGCGGTGGTTGGCGAGGTATGTTCAACGTGAGCCTGTACTGACTCAGGTCGCCTGTGTAGACTTCATTATCTACAAAGACTTCAACAAGCCGCCAGCCACCAGCCACAATACACATGCGGGATGGGCAATCGGGTATATCTTCAGAACATGAAATGGAAGCACCTGAAAAGGTGGCGATAACGCCAAACAACAGAATTCGCGGGATCATACACATGATTTAAGCCATACACAGATGTTCAAAGGTAGCCACCGTTTAAAATCGGGTATAGTAAAAATCCGAACTACAACGTATTTACGAGCCGATCATGTAGGATCTGCCCATGTCAAAATCAAGCGTCAGGTAATCGGTTGGTGTATGGCCTGTGAATCGTTTGAAATCCTTAATGAAATGATTCTGGTCATAATAGGTATCCGTAAAATCAACGCTCGCCAGATTAACGGTTTGATTTTTTGTGATCAGTGATTCAATCCGTTTGAACCGCTGGATCATGGTATAGGTTTTAGGCGAAAGCCCGATGGCTTTCTTGAAGTTCATTTCGAGGTAACGTTGACTGACCTGAAGCCTTTTAGCGAGCCTTTCAATGGAAATGGTTTCTTCCTGATGGATGATGCATAATGCTTGATCTGTGATCGTATTTTGGTGGTCAATACTCTTCAGAAGCTGCAGGAAGAAAGCTTCGATCAGGTTTATTTTTTGTTTTACAGAAGGTGCACTCTCCAGTTGTTCATGCAGAAATTTAAAATCGTTTCTGAAAAGCTCACCGTGAAAAGCTTTGTTGGTAAGTTCGGCCATATTTAACCGGAAGATCTTTGAGAGAATAGCAGGTTTCAGTAAAACCCCCAGGGAATAAAATCCAGGCCAGTGCTCTATAGTGAAATGACAATCGATTTGTCCGAAAATACTCACAGGAGGTGTGTCATACGCTTCTTTAACAATAAGCTTTCCTTTATTTCCGAAGTTAAAAAAAATGCCGGAGAACCCGTTTGGGAAAAGGGTGTGGCTAGCCTTTTTTGTATGGTTGCGAACATCGGCTTCCAGGTACCCTTCGATAAAAGGCTGCAGGGATTTGGAAGGTTGGTAAAATTGGAAAAGCATAAATCAAAATCGTTCAGCGACTCAGCGGTTTAAGATAGGTTACTCCGACAATAAATGCACGATTTGTGTTCTTTGTATTATCGTTTACCTGCTTTTGCAGATCGAGCAAGCCAAGCTCATACCTGAAGTCGAGTGAAACACTGCCATTCTTTAAAATATATTCAACTCTCCCACCGACATTGGGACCGAAATCAAAGCGGGAAGCTTTGCTTTTTTCGAAATCAAAATCTTCGCTGGTTTCATCGAAACCTTTCATTTTGTACTTTCCACTTAACCAGTAGGCTCCGTAAATCCCCAGATTTAAATGCGCTTTCCAGTTTTGTAGTGATGGAACGATAATGGAATAATCCAGCATGATCGGTACTTCAATGTAATTAGCCTCCAGCTGATCATAGATATCATTGCAGACCTTATGAAAATATCCTTTCTGAATGTAGTGCAGTTCTGCCGTGAATCCATAGTTGGCATTGATCTGTTTAAATCCTTTCACTCCAAAGGAAAAACCCATGTTTGAAACTTCTTTCCAGGGGGTTTTGGCTTTGTAATTCGAAAACGAAACACCAGCGTTACCTCCAATTGACCATAGTTGAGCGTGTGTGATGATTGGAAACACAATGCTGATGAGGGTTAGTATTTTTTTCATAAACGATTTACGATTTACGATTTACGATTTACGATTTACGATTTACGATTTTGAAATCCAGAACACAGAGATCACAAAAGGGGCACGAAGTTTCACAAAGTACTCTGTGTAACTTTGTGTCTGCCTCTGTGAACTTTGTGTAAAGGATTCTTGCATTTATTAAAATGGTTCCAGTATAAATTCAATAGTGCCCGGTCCGTCCTTGATGCCAACATCGCGGTTGATGATCAGTATCATCTTGCGGGGTGTCATGCTTTCGATAATCCAGTCTTCGGTAAGATCGGTGTTGTCATCCGGTACAAGGCGTAGTATGGTCTCATCATTTTGCAGAGACCATGATCCTTCATCCGTTGAACCACTGGGTTGTACGCGGTCAAATGAAGATGTGGTGGCGGTGGTGGGTGAGGGCATGTTGAGCGTAAGTCTGTACTGACTCAGGTCGCCTGTGTAGAACTCATCATCAACATAAACTTCCGTCAGTTTCCAGCCACCAGCCACAATACACATCCGGGACGGGCAATCGGGTATGTCTTCTGAACAGGATACAGAGGCTGCGCCTGTTATCAATAAAACAATGGCGAATAAAAAACATCGAGCTATCATATTCATTGCATTACTGTGTTTTGATAATTCTGAAGTATAGGTCTTGTTTACCGGAATGAATGAACAGCATATACTGTCCTTGTGGTAGTTCATCCAGACTGAATTCTGTATTTCCTTTCAGGTGCCTCTGGTATACATTTCTTCCTGATGGGTCGGTGATCGTGATCTCTGCTTGTTTGGAAGCAGCTGATTCCACATGGAGGTTTGCTTTGAATGGATTGGGATAAATTTTCCAGTCAGATGAACCAGACTCTATCGGTGTGATGAGGTACGTGAATGTTCCGGAAGATGAGGTACAACCATTGTCTGTGACATCGACTGAGAAAATGCCGTACTCCAATATATTGAATTCGTAGGCCTGACTGGTGGCTCCAGTAATAGCCTCTTTGTTTTGAAACCATTGATAGCTGTCGCCTGTCGATGCCAGGAGTTGTGTGCCATTGACTGTGATCTCAGCGAGAGGGTAATCATGTACTTCCACCGTTAGCGGGTCAGAAGCCGGGCTGGTGCAGGGCGATGTATCTGTGACGGTAATCGTTACCACCTGAGAAGTGCTTACTGTGATCTGTTGTGTGGTTGCTCCCGTTGACCAGGAATAGGAAGCAAAACCGTTTGGTGCCGACAGTGTGGTGCTTTCACCATCGCATAAGTTCACATTGCCACCGACTAAGGGTTGCGATGAATTGATAACCGGTTTTGTGAGTGGCGCGATAGTAGCAGTCACGGGAACGCGATCACTTTCACAAAATGTATCTTTCAGTGACACATAGTAGGTTGTGGTACTCGAAATCGAAGGCGTGACAAAGGTTCCATCCGTTTCAAGAACTACCGTGCCTGAAGATGAGTCATACCAGTTATAGTCGCCATCGGAACCACCCGTTGCTGTTAGCGTGAGTGTAGCGGGTGTTGTACAGTCTGAGTCTCCGGTAACATCCGGAGGTAATGGCAAGCTGTTGATGGTAAGCTGCGGATCATCGGAGAATACTTCGGTAGCGAGATCACCGTTTATGCGTGCCCGGTATTCGCCATTACCACTGAAGCTCGTTACGCTGGTGTTGATGCTTAATACGTTTGTAGCTGTTCCGGAATATCCAGCTCCGTCATTGATGTCTGCGAAATCTGATCCGCTATACTTCTGCCACTTGTAGGTAATGTTTGTTGTTCCGGTAGCTTCGACTAAGAATGTTGCCGTTGAGCCTTCACAGGCATAGGTGAATGCAGGTTGAGCAGTAATCGTTATGGTCGGTCCGCTTGAAATCCTGTTTTCAAAAACGGTAAGGGCAAAGGTACCGCCTCCCCATGGCGATGCGGTGATGAGGATGTCAGGTTTCTGATCAGCATTGATATCCGCAAAGCCAACGCCATACGGATTGCGTGCCGGTGATGCAAGCGAATAATTTTTTTCATCGTTAAAGGTAATATTGCCCGGAGTGCTGGTGTTTTGAAAAACACTGAACGAACCCGGGCCAGGGTTTGGCTGGAACAGAACTACAATTTCCGCGAGCCCATCTCCATCGAGGTCTTGTGAACCAATGTTGTATCCTTTGTTGAATGTAACAATGTCAGCACGGGGTGCAAAGCTTATTGCTCCCGATGTGCTGGTATTCCGAAATACAGAAATGAAGGTGGAATTGTAGTGTGTTACAACGAGATCAATATTTCCATCATTATCAAAATCGCGGGCGGTCAGATTTCTGGGGTCATCACCTGTGGTAATATTTGTTCCGGCTGAGAATGATACGGTTTGAAGCGGGCCGTAAAGTTTTAGATTTTCGTATACGGTAAGATTGTCGGTAAAGGGTGTAACGGTTGCCAGGTCATCATAACCATCATTATTAAAATCTGCGGCAACAATTCCTCCGTTATTGGAGGGTCTCGCCAGATTAACAGGAGTGACATGAAAAGGAGCAAAGCTGGCATCGTTGATGAAGGGATCGCGTGTGCTTCGGTTCTCATAGAGCTGAACGAATGCTGTTCCGTTAGTCAGTGCCAGATCTGTTTTTCCGTCTTTGTTAAAATCTCCTGCGGCTGCAGCGTTGAACCCACCGGCATAGGTATAAGCACCGGTTGTTCCATTGAGCATCGTAATGTTGCCCGGTGTGCTGTTGTTTTGGTTTACACCATAACCATTGTTGAGATCGGTGAGTCCATCACCATCAATGTCAAGTGCGATAGCATTATATCCGGTGGAATAAACAGTAGGTTCCTGGGTGAGTGATGCAGTGGTAATGGGATCACCGGGTACAGCATGTGTGTTTCTGAATATTTTCGTGTTCAAATCGGCTACCGTGATATCCGGTTTGCCATCCTTATCATAATCAGCCACTGAGATTCCTTCACGAACAATATTTGTCATCGGGAAATCAACACCATTGGAAAATGATGAAGCATCGATCACCCGGCTTGTACTGAAGAGAAGGTTGAAGGGTTTACTGAAGCCGGTGAGTCCATGTTCGGATAAGCTCAGTCTGTCGCTGATAGCATAGGGTATCGTTACAGCCGCAGCTGTGTTTGATGAAGGTGCAATGATTGCTTCGATTGCTCCCAGCCACCCGGATACAACAGGTGAAGTGCCGGTGGAAAAATAATCACCGGTAAGGTTAACCGAACCTGAAGGACTTCCGGAAGATGCAGACAGATTATCAATGCGTGGTGCCGGATAACATTCATTGTGGTAGATCAACAGTCTGGTGGCTGTGTTGGTTGTTCTTAATAGAAGGTCGGGTTTGTCGTCACCATCAAAATCTGCCGCAACAGGAGAGGTATTGTAGGATGACGCGAGGTTAACCGGGTAGGGAACGCCCGGCAGGAATGAGCTTGTATTGAGTGTTCCGGCAGTAGAAACATTTTGTGCGATGGTAAGATCATTACTGGAGCTCATCACCAGATCCAGTTTCCCATCACTGTTGATATCACTGGCAATCACTTCACCACCATCGTAAACCGGAGAAGTGATCAGGATCTGGGAAGAGAATGAAGCAGCATCAAAGGTTCCACTGGTATAATTATTCTTTCTGATTTCGATAGCAAAGTTGCCGTTAGGCCAGGCCAGGTCTGCTTTGCCATCACGGTCGAGGTCAGTCATCACGGTTTTACCACCACCTGATGTCGCTAATACAAAAGGCGTGGCCATAGAGAGGTCTCCGGGTGTAGATGTATTTCTGAAAACAGTAACATTCCCAGCTTCTACCACTACCTCCGGAAGTTTATCCCCGTTGAGGTCACCCACGGTAACATGGCCACCACAAGTATAAACCGAACCGAAAGTCTGCATACCACAGAAATCGATGTTGCCAGGTGTACTTCGGTTGGGGTATATATAAAGCCGATCACCTGAGCCACAGTTATTATTGAAAATGCTGATGATTTCTGGACGGCCGTCACCATCCATGTCGGCCGTTGTTACGGGGCCATCTGAATACGAAACGCCCATCAGATTTTGTTCAGGGCCGAACGATATATTTCCGGGTGTGCTCGTATTTCTGAAAACAGTGACATAAGCATTGGAAACCGTTGCGCTTGAAACAACAACATCCGGTTTTCCATCGCTGTCGAAATCATCCAGCGCAATAAAGGCTTTTACATACGCATTGGTTAACGGAAATGAAACT
This sequence comes from Ohtaekwangia sp., assembly GCA_036503775.1. Taxonomy (GTDB): domain Bacteria; phylum Bacteroidota; class Bacteroidia; order Cytophagales; family Cyclobacteriaceae; genus Ohtaekwangia. Next base: position 8,726 of record DASXWH010000044.1, on the reverse strand, counting down.
TTGGGATGAAAAGATGAAGTGGTTATGGTCCCCGTGATTCCAGCATTCCGGAGAACACTGAATTGCCGGGTAGTGCCTGATCCGGCATTACCTTCTCCGATAACAATATCATTCAACCCATCTCCGTCAATATCAGCTGCTGCCGTTGTACCTGATCCATCTAAGGTAAAATGAATTTCTGGTGCGAGTGATGCCCGGATGATCTGACCACCAAAGTCTTTGTTATTGTCATACCGTGGTTGGAAAGGTATAACGGATGACGCGGATAAACCTGCAACTTCATCAACAACCCGGATGGGAGCATAGGATGCACCTGCAGGAACTTTAACGGTAAGCTGAGTTGCTGTTGCTGTGATCACATTTGTTTTCACACCCCCGAAATATACGGTAGTGTTAGCCGGTGTTGTGTTAAAGTTGGTTCCCGTGATGGTGATGTCAGTTCCGGCTACACCGTTTTGTGGCGTGAATGAAGAGATGGCGGGTGGCGTTGAAAGTGTTGACTGTTCCAGTACGATGTTGTCAATATTCACTTCCGGATCAGAACCAAAAGCAGCCTGCGCAACGATTTCCAGCACGGTGATCGAAGACAATGCATCAACAACTTCACGGTGCGTAGCAATGGGGCCGCTGTTATTCGCTTTTCTCCAGGTCGTACTTTCATCCAGTTTCACCGTATAGCTCGTCCAGGCAGGTATTAATGCCGGAACGGTTGAAAGATCCATAACAATGGTATATCCATACGAACAGGAGATTCGCACATGTCCATAGATCGCACTTCCATTAATGATGCTACCCGGACCTGCGAGCTGAAGATCGAATCTCAGGTTGGAGCCGTAACTGTTCTGGCAATGCCCACCCAGAAATTTGGCGGGAGCGCGCCAGTACATGGAGGTTGACAGTGAAACCGAAGTTGACAGATAACCTCCCGGGTTGCCGCCTGTAGGATTGTATGTCACCGTGTGCGCACTGCCGCCTGACTGATCCGTTACAATCCATCCATCATTTTCCGTGTTAAAGTTGCTCGTGATCTGAGCGATTCCCGGAAGGTTGAAGATCATCAGGATAAAGACAACGGATACCGTAAGTTTAGCGCGGATCATAGAGGGGCAGGGTAATTCACGAAGGTAGAACTGTCGTTAATGTTGTGCATACCGTAATGATGTGATGAGATCATACCTGTGGTTACGGGAGTTTTACAACTCTGAATTTTAGCTTTTGATTTGGAGTTCGGATCGTAAGCACGTAATGGCCTTCATGGAGATCATCCACGGTTATGGAACTGTTGCTGATCGTCTTTTTCTTTTTCCAGACTCTACCCAGTGCATCGGTAAGTTCAATTTCTATTTCCTCTGGAGTATATGCGGATCGGATAAAAAGATTTTGGCTAAACGGATTGGGATATATTTCCCACGTGCGCTTTTCCAATTCAGTTTTTGTGATGAGGTATGCGAATGTTTCAGAGGATGATGTACAGCCATTCTCGGTGACGTCAACCCGATAAGTCCCGGATTCAATGGCGTTGAAGGTAAAGGTTTGATTCATGGCACCGGCAACTTCTTCTCCATTCCGATACCACTGATAGCTGTCACCCGGTGATGCGATAAGTTCCATGCCATTGGCGGTGATCTCTGCCAGCGGATAGGTATTGACCACAACATTTACTGCATCAGACGCTGGACTGACACAACCACCTGCATCTTCAACTATTAATGTATGCGTGGATGATGCATCAACGGTGATCTGTTGTGTTGTCTCTCCGTCAGACCAGGTGTATTCTGCAAAGCCATTCGGGCCTGACAAGGTCACACTCTGATCATCGCAGATGTTGACAATGCCTCCTGTAATGGGTTGTGATGAACTGATCACGGGTTTTCCCAACGGAGCAATGGAAGCCATTACCGGAGTGCGTGAACTTTCACAAGCTCCATTATTAATGGAAACATAATAGGTAGCCGTTGACGATAAAACAGGCGTTGTATAGGTGCTGTTGAACTGCCCTGCGAAAGGAGTGCCTCCGGATGCAACATCATACCAGCGATACTGTCCATTTGTTCCGCCTGACGCAGTGAGTGTCAGCGCTGCCGCTATGCAGCTTGATGAGCCCGTAACGGTAGGTGGTGTGATTGAAGCTGTTACCGTAAGTGTGCTGGCGGAAGTAGTAAAGTTTCCACAGCTGTTTGTAATCACACAGGTATAATTGCCTGCATCCGTGGTGGTTATCGAAGTAAAGATGAGACTGGCTGATGTAGCTCCGGAGATATCCGTGCCACCTTTTTTCCACTGGTAAGTAAAAGGCGCTGTGCCGGATGCTGAAGCCGTGATAGTAACATTCTGGCCAACACAAACTGAGGCCGAAGGTGTGATGGTCCCGGATGGTGATATACAGGCTGATGCTGAACCTTCATTGATGAGAATGCCGAAGTTATCTTCATACATGTTAAAAAAGATGGAAGCAATGTCGGGCTTGCCATCAGCATTGAAATCATGTGTGATGAATTGAACACCACCGCTATGTGTTTTCTCGAATAAAGGTGCATAAAAATTTGTAGAAGAACTGAAGGTGCCATTGCCATTGCCCTTAAAGCAGCGTATTACTCCAGCCGAAGAACTATTTGTTCCCTGTGAGCCGAAGATGATATCCTTGAAGCCGTCACCATCCATATCAATTACTTCTTTACCTACCGAAGCCCCACTGGTGGGAACTAATTCATTGGCTGTAAAGCCACTGGCTGTTTTAGTAAAAAAGTACTCAGTAGCGTTGTCTCCGCTTACGGCCACATCGGGACTTCCATCATTGTTAAAATCAGAAATCCTGATATTGCCCGGTGTTCCTGTAGCAGGTACACTGTATCGTGTTCCTTCAGTGAATCCACCGGAACCATTACCGGTCAATACCAGAAAATCATCTGGCTCGGTATAGGCTGCGGCCAGATCAAGATTTCCATCGCCATCGAAATCAGCAGCTTCAACGTCTTCAGCCATTCCGGTAGTAGAAACGGATGACGGTGCGCTGAAGCCGGAGCCTGTTCCATTGTACAGATGAATTGCGCCCGAGGATCCTCCGGCAATAACAATGTCAACAAAAGTATCTTTGTTCATATCGGCTATGGCAATTCCTCTGGACCCCGTAGGCACGGTGATGGTAGTCAGCACCGTGAAAGTACCCGTGCCATTGCCGGTTAAAATAGTTGTTGACTGTGGTGAGAAAATGTTGAATGTTACCAGGTCGGTGTGGCCATCCTTGTTGTAATCAAATGTATGCAACTCGGTGGTGGGTGTGCCGACCGGTATGTTCGTTGCTGTTTTTGTAAAGCGGCCAACACCGAAGCCGAGATAGATGGAGATGAAATTACCAACGTTGTGTGCAATGGCCAGATCAAGGATACCATCTTCATTGAAATCACCTTTGGTAAGCGTTCGTGGATCAGGCGGTAGTACATATTTGGTTACGCCAGCAAAGTACCCGGTTCCATCTCCAAGATAAATATCCGCTAATTTGGCGGTAGCCCAGGTGCCTACACCAATCACATCGGGGTTGGTGTCGTTGTTTACATCGGCAATCTCTACACCATGGAAGAGTATGTTGCCTTCAAATTTCCCCAGCAGGGTAAATGCGCCAGCACCATTTCCGATGTATACGCGCATATTCATATAGTTCTGGTTGTGATCGCTGGCAATAATATCCGGGTTGCCGTCTTTGTTAACATCACCAACCGCATATTCATTGACGGACTGGGTAAGCGCGACACTCGCAGCAAATGTGCCATTGCCGTTGTTTAATGCATAGGTGCCACCTGATACGATGTCAATGTCTGCATCGCTGTCAAGGTTTGCGGCAGTAATATTTTCGGTACCGTTAACACTGGTGATGGTATGCTGCAGGGTGAAAGTAGTTCCTGATCCATTTCCCAGCCAGATCTGAACAGCGTTGTTGCTCATATTAAATGCTAGATCAGGATTGGTGTCTCCGTTAAAATCGGCCACCGCCACATCCCACACGTTGTTTAGGGTTACTACCGTAGCTGTTCCAAACGTGCCGTTGCCATTACCTGGAAATACATGGAACTCGCTGGGTGTGCCGCGGCAGGTTACAACAACATCCAGGTTATTGTCTTTGTTGAAATCACCCACTGCAATTCCGTTTGGCGTATCTCCGGCTGAGAAGTTTGTGGGGGCTCCGAGGTTTCCGGTACCATCACCTAATAGCAACGAAAAATTGTCATTCGGTTGGCTGCACACTACCACGTCAAGATTGCCGTCTTCGTTAAAATCTCCGGTACCTACATCCAATACACTGGTAGTAGAAGCAAAACTTCTCACGTTGCTGCCGGAGAAAGTTCCTGTACCTGTGTTGAGCAGAATAGTAACCTGTTGATTGGCGAGACTGTTAAAATTCGCTGTTGCAAAATCAGTCAGGCCATCGTTATTGAAATCACCTTTTGCTAATTCCTGCGGTGTGGTTGGAAGCTCAACCGAATTGATCGCCTGAAATTTAACCTGGGCAAACGCCTGTGCACTGCACAATAAAAAAAAGAGAAGGGTCCTGGCATGCATGAGTATTAACGTTTTTGATGACGAAATTAAAATTGTCACCAAAGCGGTGCATCACGCAATAATGTGATAGGATTTACGATGTACGATTTACGAATTGCGATTTAGACCTTTTAAAATTGTACATCCTAAATCGTAATTCGTACCTCAAACGAGTCTTTCGTTTATGGCTTTTGAAACGGCTTCTGTCTGACTTCTCACCTGAAGCTTTTCGTAGATATGCTTGATGTGCGTACGAACAGTGTCGATACTGATGTTGAATTGAGCCGCGATGAGTTTGTAACTGTTACCTTTTGAAAGGCTTGAAAGAATTTCTTTTTCACGGGCCGTAAGCTGATATGTATTGGATTGATCCGGAAGTTGTTGCAGACGGGCCAGTACCATGCGTGCAATGCCCGGGCTCATGGGCGCACCTCCCTGGATCACCTCTTTCACCGAATCCAGAAGCTTTTCCGGGATATGCATCTTCAGCAGGTAGCCGGATGCTCCGGCACAGATCGCATCGACAACATGTTTATTGTCATCAAACACGGTGAGCATGATGATATGAACTGCTGTATTGAAGGCGCGGATCTTTTTAACCGCTTCGATTCCGTTCATGCCTGGCAAATCAATATCCATCAACATGACATCCGGTTGAAGTGACTTAACCTGCTTCTCAACGTCTAACACATCTCCAAAACTCCCGATCAACGTGAAGTCGTGGGAAAGCATGATCAGTGTAGCTACACTCTCCCGAAGCTGGGAGTTGTCTTCGTATATCAATAGTTTGATGGGCACCATGCAAGTTAAACTGAAGTATGCTCAGAAGAATACCTAAATCATGTGATAGGGGTTTTTAGCAATATGCTCGTTCCTTCTCCGGGAACGGATTCGATCTGAATCGTTGCCTGAATATTTTTAGCACGCTGATTCATGTTTTTCAGTCCGTTACCTGTAGGGGATAGCGTTGTGTCAAAGCCTTTACCATCATCGCGGATGCGCAAAATAATTCCGCGCGCATAGAACACCAGCTCAATAGTGAGCTTTTTACACTGGCTGTATTTGGCTGCATTGTTAACCGCTTCCTTAAAAATGAGGAAAAAATCCTTTCGCATATTCAGGTCCATGCGGGCGTGTGCAAAGTCTCCGTCTTCAATGAATTCATATTGAATGTCGAGCGGTTCCAGAATTTCTGCTGCAAATTCTTTCATCCGGAAAATTACTTTTTCCAGGGTGTCGTTCTCCGGGTTGATGGCCCATACCATGTCACTCATACTTTCCTGCATGGTGTTGGCGTTCTGACGAATTGACTTCAGGTAAGTTTGTGCGGTAACCGGATCATTTTTTTCAAGGGCGATGTTGCTCATGATCTTGATGCTGGATAGTGTTGATCCCATATCATCATGGAGATCCCGGGCAACTTTACTGCGGATCTGTTCTTCTACAAAGTATCGGCCGATCTTCACCGCACAGATGGAGGCAATCTCTTTCAGCATACGCAAATGCCAGCGGGTGTAGAAGTTCTTGGCGGAATGCTCTGAGTCGATTACGCCAAATACTTTTCCATCGACAATGATCGGAACGGCAATTTCTGAAAGACGTGATTGATCATCTACGATATAACGCCTGTCGCGTGTGGTGTTGTTGATGATTTCAGCTGTACCGGATTTGGCAACGAATCCCACAATTCCTCTCCCGATAGGAATTTCAATCGGATTGAGGATCTGGTATAGCTTCAGGCTTTTTGGACCTGCAGCTGCCTTTTGGATCAATACCTGCCGTGGTTCATACACCAGGTATACCACGCAGTCTTCAAAATGAAACTCATCGATACAGGCTTTTGCTACCGTCCAGAAGACATCTTCAATGGTATTCTGATTGTACAAAGAAGTAGCAACCTTATTCAGAATCTCCTGTGCCCGGATTTTGAGTTGCAGATTCCGGATCCATATATATAGAGAAGAGCCGGCCAGCAGTGTGATGAAAATCAGAAACCAGGCCTGCTTCCAGAAAGGTGGATGAATAACAAATACAATGCTGGCCGTGTTTACCGATGGCTTTCCGTTATGGTCAACAGCCTTTACTGAAAATTTGTACCTGCGGTCGCTGAGGTTTGTGTAGCGGGCAATGTGGCTGTTGCCGGCATTTACCCAATCGTCATCATATCCCTCGAGTTTATAGAAGTATGTTACCTGCTGCGGCAAGGAATAGGTAAGGGCAGAGAACTGAAATGTAAATTCTCCTTGGTTGTAAGCATACTCGCCCTCCACAGCAGTATTCATAGGGCTGTTATGTTGTTGTGCTGAAGTAATAACGATCGGAAAATCGGGAGACGAGATCTTCATGCTGTCGGGATGGAATTTCAGAAAGAGATTGCCCGAGCCGATCATCAGCTCACCTTTGCTGTTGGTTGAGAAAGGTGTGGTGAAATTCACCGAACTCAATCCACTGTTCTGGTCATAGTGCCGGATGATCTCACCGGTTGGCTTCATGCAGGTAATACCTCTGCTTGATGCGAGCCACAGGTTCCCGTTCACATCGGCCTGAATGGAGTGGACCGTATTTTCCGGAAGGCCCGTGTCCATGGAATAGGTAATGAAGTTATTCTGAGTGCGGTCAAACCGGCTTACACCTCCAGATGTAGTAGCGAACCACATGTTCCCGGCTTTGTCCATCGTGAGTGAATTAACCAGTGACGACTGTAATGCTTTTGGATCTCGCGTATCCATTCCATAATACGTATTCTTTCCGGATTTCAGATCAACCTTGAAAATCCCAAAACTGAAATCACCAACCCAGAGTATGTTGTGTGATGGATCAGCCAGCAACGAGGTAGGCCTCAGCGCAAAAAAATCATTCTTCTCATCATACAATCGCTTCCATGAATTCTGATCAGGGTTATACAGGTAAACTCCGTTTTTCAGTGATGCGATCCAGAAGTTGCCGGAAGGATCTTCCATCATGTCAACGAAATTGTATTCACCGGAAGCCTGTGGAAAAGGAAGGGCTTTAAATTTTTGATGGTCTTTATCAGAAATAAAAATGTACTGGTCACATAGTATCCATAATCTGTTCTGGCTGTCTTCAAAAACGCGTGAGCATTTCGTCAGCGGTTTTCCATCGAGTCTGAAATGTTCTTGTTGTTCTCCTGTTTTTTTGTTGAGGATAATCAGACTATTACGGTTGTAGGAACAGATATAGTATTTCTGGTTGCGTTCATCGTCATGCACATAGAAAATATTTCCTGGCTCCGGGGTTAATGTATCGGGCAGGATTTTCAGGGCTGGAAAAACGTCCATGTGCGTATCGTGCAATCCTACTCCGGATGATGTTCCGATCCACGTTACCCCATTATCGTGATAAACTGTGCTTACATGTTCGTGGTGCAGTGAAAATGGATTTTTGGAATCAAACAGAACCGGATAAGCCAGCTTCAGTTGTGTGTCTACATTCCATAATCCCCTGAGCGTTGGCAGAAGTCGCGAGGAGTGAATATGATACAGGTGAGGAGCACCTTCATTCTGATCGATTTCAATGAGCTGATTCTTCTGGTCATCGTACACGTGAATTTTTTCCTGCGAAAAGTAAACAGTGTGATGGGTGCTGTCATACTCCAGAGCAATACAGTCTGTAGCGAGCTCTCCGCCATGATACCGGAAGGATTTCGTGTGGATATTAAAACTAAACAGCCCTACGGTAGTACCTAGCCAGAGTTCATGATCCGATTTTGGCGTTATCTTCTGTATGGCCTTGTAGTTGGATTTATGTTCCGGCACGGTCGACTTAACAAACTGATACCAGGGAAAATAGCTGAACTCCTGGGTTGCGGGATCATAGTAGCATAAGTCGCGTGCATCGGGAGCCAGCCAGACACGTTTTTTCTTGTCGATATAGATATCCCAGATGAGACAACTGCTCAGCGAGGTTTTCTTTTGGCGGTATGCATCTTCATCAGGCGAGAATATGATCAGGCTGTCTGTGGCAGGGTCGATCACATTAAGTCCGTTCCAGGTAGCTACCCATAGGCGCTTCTCTGAATCTTCCGTGATGGCATTGATACGCTCATGTGAGAGTCTGTATTGCTGTTGACCCGGACGATAGATACGGAATGTAAATCCATCGTAACGATTAAGGCCGTTCTCCGTTCCAATCCACATAAAGCCTGCCTGGTCTTTGTGAAAGCAGGTGACGCG
>DASXWH010000043.1:0-19096 GCA_036503775.1 Ohtaekwangia sp. | reverse complement strand
CGGGATTCACTTTTGAACTTCAGCAAACCACAAGTACAGATAACATAAAAGAGTTTGAAGCGGTTTTAGGTAAATTTTTAGGTGCACTGAATCAGCGTCCGGAAATTGCTATGGGTTTCTCATTCTTCTCTGCACGTACACCAAGCTATCAGGTAGAACTGGACAAAGAAAAAGCCAAGAAACTGGGTGTGTCTGTCGCTGAAGCCTATAGTACATTATCTACGTTACTGGGAAGCAGCTACATCAATGACTTTAACCTCTACGGAAGGAATTTTCGTGTGGTAGCACAGGCGGATACGGTATTCCGGAAAGATATCAGTGACATTGGAAAATATCAGGTAAGGAATAATACCGGAGGCATGGTACCCTTAAGCGCATTGATCACCTCAAAAGTAATTGAGACGCCTGCACTGATCTCTCATTACAACATGTACCGTTCAGCCGAAATCATGGGCTCAGCGAAGCCTGGCTATAGCAGTGGTCAGGCCATAAAAGCCCTGGAAGAAGTAGCCGCCCAGGTATTACCGGTAGGATACAGCTATGAGTTTGGTGGCATGAGCCGTGAGGAAATCAAAGCGGGTAATAGCAGTGCATTGATTTTTGGTATCTCGATATTGTTTGTATTCCTTTTTCTCGCAGCCCTTTATGAAAGCTGGTCTGTTCCATTCTCCGTATTGTTTGCTGTGCCTATAGGTGCATTTGGTTCTGTTCTTACCTTGATGCTCTTACCTAATGTGGATAATAATATCTACGCGCAAATTGGTTTGATTACGTTAATTGGTCTTGCCGCGAAAAATGCGATCCTTATCGTTGAGTTTGCCAAAGAACGTGTTGACCGCGGAATGGAAGTGGTGGCTGCCACACTGGGGGCAGTTGAACTTCGTCTGCGTCCTATTCTGATGACATCACTGGCCTTTATTCTGGGTGTGTTACCGCTGGCATTTTCGGTAGGTGCAGGAGCAGAGGCACGCAAGACTATTGGCTGGACAGTGGCCGGTGGAATGATTGCGGCAAGTTCACTGGCGATCTTTGTGGTTCCGGTGTTATTTGTTCTGATAACTAAAATTGCTAACCGGAAGAAACTGAAGGAATCAAAAGTGTAAAGTGTATCCTATAAAATACCAAAGCCTGCTATTTAAATAATAGCAGGCTTTTTGTTTTACAAGATTAATTCTGCGAAGCAAATGCTACTGCAAATTCATGAGCAAAGTCTTCCAGCTTGGTAGGGCTCCATACCGGTTTGTTCTTCCGCGCATCACTCTGCATGATGCCATCCCGCAACGCCTTACCCATATCGGTATAACCCTGTGCATGCGTTTCTGAAAGTCCCGCCTGAAGCAGGCCTTGCTTTTGCTGATCATCGCTAAATACAACCCAGTTAATGTCTTTGCCGATTGCTTTACTTAACACAGCAGCGATCTCTTTGCCTGAGCGTTCATCACCGAAAATATAACGCACGGAATTTCCCGTGAAATTCAACCTGGATAATTCATCCAGCGCAGCAGCAGCAATATCATTCGTGTGTACCAGAAATACTTTTTCGCCATCGCCATAATTGGCTCCCATGATACCGGCTTGTCTGATGAGTCCGATTTGTGCGAGGAAGTTGTAAAAGAAAAATGATGGTCTCAGATGCTTTACATGTAATCCGGGTATGGCATTGAGTAATTTCTCAAAGTCGTATAGTCCGTCAACCGGACCAACCCCGTTGCCGACATGAGCTCCAATGCTGCTCAGGTTTACAACATACTTGATATTATTCGCACGAATTGCATCTGCATAATTCTTAGCGACTTCATTTTGTGATGCTCTCCAGTTGGTGGTTTGCCAGATGGGAGGTATCATGGTGTATACTACATCAGCTCCCTTGAATGCACGGCTTACAAAGGCGGCATCGTGAACACTTCCAACCGAAGCATTCGCGCCAAGTTTCTCAATTTCCGTAATACGGTCATTGCTGCTGGTGATCACGCGAACAATATGACCCGCTTTCACAAGTCCTTCAATAATGGGTTTGCTGATGTGACCCACTGAACCGGTAATGACATACGTTTTCATAGTCTTCTTTTGTTTTGTGTTTGATGTTGCAATTGTACGCCTAAGGTCTTTTATTTGTTAGTAGTTACATTTTTCTGATGTAGTCATAAAAAACAGACTATTATTGAAAATCAAATAGTTATGGATGAGATAAGAGACAAGTATGTTGAGAATTGTCCGGTAACCGCGACAATGGGTGTGATCGGTGGAAAATGGAAACTCCTGATCTTATACCTTATCTATAATGAGATAAACCGCTTTGGAAAGATGAGTATGATGCTGAAAGATATCAGCAAGCAGATGCTTACATCACAACTTCGGGAACTCGAAAATGATGGAATTGTTGAACGGAAGATCTATCCGGAAATTCCACCCCGCGTAGAATATTTCATGACAGCAAAAGGCAAAACATTGTTGCCAATCATTGAACTGATGCGCGACTGGGGGAATGAAAACCTGCTGAAATCGAATGAGGCTTTAGCTGCCCGATAGGTTCTCTATTTCCGGGCTGTTCTGAACTGCTTTTCAATCATCTTCAGCAATTCAGGAATCATTTTATCATAGCGGTAAGTGTAGGAAGTGCTTATCCGCTTATCTACCAGGTAAGTCTTATCTGAACTGAGATCCATAATGCCTAACTGCGTATCCGGAATTCCTGCTGCACAATGCACACCATTATTACCACTTTCTCCAATCACGGATGATTGGGATTCCAAACTGTTTCCGATCGTGAATGCATCAAACGTATTCAGCCACAACATATACTTAGCACCATGTGACCGGTAGTTTTCTTTATCCGTCATGGATACAATTTTATACTTGTAAGGATACTTCGCAGCAATTTCCCTGAGCCTTGCATTATGCCGCGGCACCATCGCATTATGGTCAGTCCATTTCTGATAATAGGTTTTACTCATTCCATCCGGTCGTGGTGTTGTGATAGTCACGGAATCATACTTTAAAAACAGTATCGTTTCGGTTTGAAGATCATCCGGAAGTTTATGTGGCGCACCTGCCGATACCTGTGCAAAAGACTGAAAGGTAATAAAAGCAAGTATGACCGAAAGTGAATAAAGCGTGTTCGTTTTAGTACATCCCATGGGGTCAAGATAGTAAATCTTATTTACGTTCATTGCCTTTGTCTGTCCACGTTGTGGTAGTGACTGTGAACGGTGAAAAAAAAATATTTGATTTTCTGTCACCTTTTGAAAAATCGGTAGTCTATTAAACTCAAAGGTGCCTTTTATGATAAAGAACTACTTCCTTATTACCGTCAGAAATCTCTTCAAGAACGGGTTTTACTCCTTTATTAATATCACCGGGCTTTCCATTGGAATTGCCTGCAGCATTCTGATCCTTCTTTGGGTTGCGGATGAAACTTCATACAATAAATTTCTGCCTAAATATGATCGCCTGTACCAGGTCTGGATCAACGCCAGATTTGACGGTAAGGTAAGTTCCTGGACCTCGGTTCCTTTGCCCACCTATGAGGCGATGAAGACGGCTGATAGTAACATCAAACATGCTGTTGTTACCGACTGGGGAGGTGATCACTTGTTGACCGTGGGTGATAACCGATTGACAAAAAGAGGATACTATGCCAGCGAAGAATTTCTGGAGGTGTTTGAGTTTCCGTTGATCGCGGGGAATGCCGCACAGGTGATGGATGATCCCCGCTCTATTATTATCACGGAAGCAACAGCCAAAGCACTTTTTGGTGACGATGATCCGATCAATAAGGTAGTTCGTGTTGATAATGAGAACGATCTGAAAGTCACCGGAGTCTTAAAAAATGTACCAGGCAATTCTACTTTCGAGTTTGATTTCCTGATGACCTGGAAATTCCGTGAGCAGATCAGTGACTGGGTTCGCAGAAACACTACTAACTGGGGAAACTATTCCTTTCAGGTATTCCTGGAACTGAATGATGCCTCCAATAAAGCTGCGGTAGAAAGCCGGGTAAAGATGATGCTGCAGGAACATGGTGAAAAGGATACCAAGCCAGAGTTCTTTTTATATCCAATGCCGCGATGGAGATTATATTCTTCCTTTGATGATGGTGTTGAAACCGGTGGGATGAGCGACTATGTACAATTGTTCACCATCATTGCTATTTTTATTATCGTTATCGCCTGCATAAACTTCATGAACCTGGCTACCGCACGGTCAGAAAGACGCGCAAAGGAAGTGGGGATTCGTAAAAGTATAGGATCAAAACGAAGAGAGCTTGTCCTGCAGTTCATTGGGGAATCTACCTTCATGGCTTTTCTGGCGTTCATCGCGGCCGTGCTGGTTGCGCAGCTTGTGCTTCCTTACTACAATGAGCTTGTTGAAAAGAAACTCTTTATTGATTATACCTCAGGAGAGTTCTGGTTGTATGCCGTTGGACTGATCGTAGTTACCGGTATTGTATCCGGAAGTTATCCGGCATTTTACCTGTCGTCATTTCAGCCGGTGAAAGTGCTAAAGGGAAAACCCACAGTAGGGAAGGGCGCAAGTACACCCCGGAAGATACTGGTTACCCTCCAGTTTGGCTTTTCTATTTTTCTGATCATTGGTACCATCGTTATCTATCAGCAGATCCAATTGGTGAAAGGACGTGAGATCGGCTATGACCAGGAAAACCTGATGGCTGTAAATTACACGAATGAAGTAGCAAAGAATTACAAACCGATTAAGCTTGATCTGCTGGCTTCCGGTGTAGTCGAGGCCGTAACCAAATCAAACAGCTCGATCACGGATATCAACTCCAACAATTTTTTAGGATGGCCTGGTAAACCGGAAGATCTGCGTGTGATCTTTACAACGATCGCGACTGAATATGACTATACCAAAACGATGGGAATTAAATTACTGGAAGGCCGCGACTTCTCCGAAGATTTTAAAAGCGATACGGCTGCTATCCTGGTGAATAAAGCAGGCGTGGCACTAATGAACCTGAAGGATCCGATCGGAACAGAATTGGATCTGTGGGGTGGCAAACGAAAACTGATTGGCATAACGGAAGACGTATTGATGGGCTCACCCTATGATCCGGTTAAACCGATGTTTGTTGTTCTTGATCCGGAGTGGATTGATGTGGTTTCGGTCCGCCTGAAAAAGACGAAAGACCTGCCCGCTGCTATCGATAAAGTAAAAACTATTTTTGAGAAACATGCACCGGCCTATCCGTTCGAATATCGTTTTGCCGATGTGGAGTTTCAAAAGAAGTTCACGACTATCAATCTGACCAGCCAGCTTGCCAGTTTGTTTGCAACGCTCACGATCATCATCACCGGACTAGGATTATTCGGACTGGCATCGTTCACAGCCGAACAACGGACCAAAGAGATCGGTATCCGGAAGGTATTAGGCGCTTCAGTGCCCAGCCTGGTGCGGTTAGTATCAAAGGATTTTTCCGTGCTGGTGATTGTCTCTTTTATTGTTTCATCACCGCTGGCCTGGTGGGGGCTTGCCAAATACCTGGAGCGTTATACGATCCGTACGGAAATAGCATGGTGGATATTTCCGTTGACGGGATTGATTGCACTCGTGTTTGCATTGGCTATTGTCAGTACCCAGGCATTACGTGCGGCACACTCTAATCCGGTGAATTCTTTACGAAGTGAATAGGAAATGGTCCACAGTCCACAGATCACGGTCGACTGTGGTCTGTGGACTGCGAAACATAATTATTGATCGCGCAGTGTCTTAGCCGGATTCGTTAGTGCGGCACGTATAGCCTGCGATGAAATAGTGAGCAACGTAGCGATGAGTACAATTACACCCGGAAGCACGATCATCCAGATGCTGATATCAATTTTGTAGGCGAACCCATTGAGCCACAGATCCGTCAGGTAGTACGCTGCAGGAAAAGCAAACACACAACTGATGATAATCAGCCTCACATAGTTCTTCGAAAGCAAAATGAGAATGTTCAGCACGGAAGCTCCCAGTACTTTCCGGACACCAATTTCTTTCATACGTTTTACCATAGCCAGTGAAGCCATACCAAATAGTCCAAGACATGCAACCGTGATCGAAATCACGCTGAACAGATTCAATAACCGGGCAAAGAGTTGATCCGATTTATATTGTTCTTCAAAGAAACGATCCATGAAGTAGTAGCTGAAGGTATCATTGGGATAATGTTTCTTCCAGATCGCTTCAATGATATCGAGGTAATTCCCGGCACGTGACTGTGCCTGGAAAGAGTAATATCCATATTCATGCGGATGGTGGTGATAGAATATGATCGGTTCAACTGATTTACGCAATGACTGCTGATGATAATCTTTCCATACACCGAGAATCGTGATCGTCTTTTGTTCGCTGTTTATGATGTTCGTGTTGACAGCGTCTAATGGATTTTTATAGCCTAAGGCTTTTGCGGCAGCCTCATTGATCATACAGGTAAGCCCGGTTTCCTGCTGATTGAAGTTACGCCCCCCGAGCAACGTTAATCCAAAGGTCTCCTGGTATCCTTCGTCAATCCACATGACCTGGAAAGATTGTTTCTTCAGGTTGTCAGAACCTACCGCGTGAACAGCTTCATCATGAAAGCGGACTTCCTCACCGGGAATATTCATCGATGCGGTTCCGGAAGTAAACACAGCGTTTTGCAATACTTCATTGCGGAATGCCACAAAGCGTGAGTAGCGCAGCGAATCTGAGTTGGTAGACGCGGGGCCCCGGAGACTGATGGTCTGCTTCGCATTAAATCCGGAATCGAAATCGCGCATATAGGCAATCTGTCTTCCGGCTATGAAGGTGATCCCAACGATGGCCACTGCCAGAAATAACTGAAAGACCATCAGGCTTTGGTGAAGCAGATTGGCTTTTCCTCTTCCGCTTCCGAGTTTGTTCTTCAGGATCAAAACAGGTTTGAATCTGGAGATAAACAATGCCGGGTAAAACGCTACGAGTGTTGTGCCGATCACAAATCCGGCAAAGTAAATCACCCACGTAGACATATTGGGGGTAAAGAATGTTACGTCTGTAAAGATGATGTAGGAGAGAGGCCCTGTAAAAGTATAGTACAATCCATATCCCAACAGAAAGGTAATACTGGAGAGAATAAAGGCTTCCAGTAAAAACTGGCCGCTGATGATCATGCGTGAGGCTCCAAACACTTTCCGGACACCGATCTCATCAGCACGCTCCAGCGACCGGGCCAACGAAAGATTGATGTAGTTGATCCACGCGGCTACCAGAATAAATACAGCCAGTGATATCAGCGAATACAACAGCGTTTTGTTTACGCCTGGTTTGATTTCTCCGGCAAGACCGGTAGCGGTATGCAGTTCAGTATACGGGCGAAGTTCATACTTTCCGGTGTGGCCACGTTTTTCAAGTGAGGTGATCTGTTCCTTCGTCATGCGCGCCAGTCCAGCGTTGACCGCGTTGATGTCGGTGGCATGGGGATGAAGCTTTACAAATGTATGAACAGAGGGATAATCGAAGTCACCTTCACGTGCACCCCAACCATAAAAGTAAATAGTTGACCAAGACAAGAGAAAATCGAAATCAATGGAAGTGGTTTTAGGTATATCCTCAAAAATGCCGGTAACCGTAAAGGGGAGTCGCTCATTAAAATACAGGGTTTTACCCATCGGATTCTCATCGCCAAAGTAAACCTTGGCCTGCGATGCAGAGATCATCACGGTACGGGGTGGAGTAAGTGCGTCTGCAGAGCCTTCAATCACTTTAATATCGAATACCTTCATGAAAGAACTGTCTGCAAACAGCATGTTCTGGTCTACAAGACGAACATCTTCACGGAATACATAAGCCTTCTCATGGTATATGCGGGTAACGGCTTCAACCTGCGGAACATATTCATGCATGAGCAGTGTGGCCCGGCTGTGTGTGCGTGAGGTTTGTAAAACCGGCTGACCATCGTGAAACTCTGCATATTCAACACGGTAGATCCGGTCACCATTCGCATAGAATTTATCGAAGCTGAACTGGTATAGAACATATCCGCTCAGGGCCAGGAAGATGGCAATGCTGATCGAAAGGCCGATAACATTGATTGAGGTGAATAATTTACTTCGCAGCAGATTACGTAAAGCGGTGTTCCAGTAGTGTTTAAGCATGGTGGTTATATCTGTAAGTTTAAAAATAGTTCTTTTTGAGAAGTGTCCAAATAGTACAATCCGCTGGTTATAAATGTCATATCCGGGAAATTTAAAACCTATGCAGGAAATCTGTTGAGATATCTTAAAGGATCGGTAACAGAACCTTAATGCCGGCTTCCCGGCTGCATGTTTTGGTGGTTGTAAATTTGTCTATATCCACCAATTTATGATACAGCTTAAAGGAACTCATTCATCGCTTGAATACATCCAACAACTTTTCAGCCAGAACAAACGTGCTTTCTATTCCCGGTTTGACCTTGCCGATGTGAATATGATTCTGAACCGGAATGCTTCTGATCATGGTGTTACTCCCGGGTTGTCGAAAGAAGTAACGGAAACATTTCAGATTAATCATCCTCTCTTCGTGAGAGTAATTGCTGTCAGTCGAACCACCAGTAACATCAGCAGCCGAAAGATGCTTGAACTCCTGGCGGAGAAAGGAGGATCGTCTGAAACCATTATTCTGGAGAATCCGGTATTTCAACAATTCATGAGTGTGTTCCAACCGGATCAGATGCGTGAAGTTCTGGAAGAGATGACGCATCACAAACGGAAACTGTTCATTGGTTCATTGCCTCAGCAAAAGGCAGAGGAATTGATGGGGACAGTGGCACACTATATTGAAACACCATCATCTGAAGCATACACCAATATCAATACATGGTGGCCGGAAGTAGTAAAACACATTCACGATGTTGAAATGGTTGTAGTAGCTGCAGGTGATGCCACACACCTGATAAATAAAAGGCTTTGGGAAATGGGTGTTGAAATTCAATCCCTTGATATTGATTTTCTGGCCAATACCATACGAGAAGCAGAAAGTCGTATGTGGATTAACGAACCAGAAACGGAACACGGCATAGCTGACATATTCAATGACGATGACATTTTTGATGATCTCGTATACCTGGAAAAGGACGAGAAGCTGGTTCGCGCATAATTCATGATACGGGTCAAGGATACGCAGACATCGCTCGATCACGTACGGTTTGTTTTCCTGCACAACAAACGCGCTTTCTATTCACGCTTTGGTGATGCTGACATCTATATGATCATGGGACGGAATGCCGCGAACCATTCCGTTACACCTGAGCTTTCGAAAGAAATGACAGCAGCATTTCAAATCGATCATCCGCTTTACCTGAGAGGACTTGCCGTTAATCATCCCCGTGAACGTGGTATGGTCCGTGGACTCTTCGCTATCTTCAAAGCTAACCAGGAGATGATTGAATTCCTGGATGCAAAATTCGGATCAGTGAGGGATGTCGTTTTTGAAAATCCGGTTTTCCTGCATTACCTCGGAGTCTTTCAGCCTCATATCGTTAATAAATTTCTGGCTGAGCTGATCCGCCCCAAATGCAAGATGTACATTGGTTGTATTCCGAAGGACAAGGTTGAAAAACTGATCGGTTCAGTTCATTACTACGTTGAGACGCCAGCACGAAATGCTTATGCCACGATTGACCAATGGTGGCCGAACGTAGTGCAGCATATTCATGATGTTGAGTTGATCATTCCGGCTGCAGGTCAGGCTACGCGTGTGATCAATAAACGCCTGTGGGAGATGGGCGTTGAAATTCAGTCGTTTGATATTGGTTCGCTGGTAGATGTAGCGGATGAAAGACAAACCCGTAAGTGGATCCGGCTGGCCGGCCATCGCATTGACCGGTATATCATCAATTCACATAAGAACCTGAATTTCACCGAGCGAATGATTTACCTCCGTGGCGAGGTAAAATTAAAAATGTATTCGCTGATCAAATCGCTGACATGAGGCGATTCATCTTTTGAAGTCCGTTCAGGCAGATGAACTGATTGTGCTTTATTTTTTCCTGCATCATCAATAAACCGGCAGTTTGATCAGCCCAGTTTTCGGCATGATGCAAATGATATTGTACGGCCAGATTACGTGCTGAAATAAGTTTATATCCAGCCTGCTCAAACCGCCATTGCAGATCCGCATCTTCTCCGACAGCTGGTTGCTGATAGTCTTCATCAAAACCATTGATCGCTTCAACAGCACTTTTGTAAAAAGACATGTTACATCCCTTCAGGTGTTTCATGGGCCGTAATCTCGACAGGAAGCTCAACGCGCTGTTGGGAGCAATATAAATTCCTTCCTCAATGAATTCAGCACCATCTGCCCGGAGCTTGTTAAAGTGAGTTGCCACTTCATTTTCAAGTACCAGAAAATCTTTGCGCTTCAGGTATTGCTCAGAGAATTGCGGGCCTAATTTTACTCGTTTGCCGGCAACAAATCCTTTCGGATCTGCCAGCCGCTTATGCTCTTCCATAAAACGGTGATGCAGTACACAGTCACCATCAATAAAAACCAGGTAGTTACCACGGCTAACCCGGATGGCATTATTCAGCGCTTTGTTTTTACGCCAGCCTTCATCTTCCTGTGTGCAATGCGTTAACGGTTGCAGCGTTTCATACGATGCAACAAAGTTTGCCATATCCTGGTCACAGCCATCTTCTGAGATGATAATCTCAAAATCTGTAAACGTTTGGTAGGCCAATGCATCCAGCACAACACGCAACGCTTCCGTGTTTTTATAGACGGATATAATCAGGGAGATCTTCACGGGTTACGCGAAAGAAGGTACGCGTTTGGTAATGCCGTAGGAGGTCCAGGCTGACTTGTATCTTCTGGTGTACCGTCTCAGCCAGTTATTATTCCGGATGGAGTAATTCGTTTTATAACTCCGGGAATGATCCAGATGAATACAAATGGCACTGTAACGAATTTGCTTCGCGCGAATGCCGCTGTTTTTCAGACGTTCACCCAATTCACGATCCTGCCCTCCGTATTCCATGCGTTCATCGAATCCATTTATGCGAAGAATATCTTCTTTCCAGCCGGAAGAGTTACCTCCATTCCAGGTTGCTTTGGCCGGAGTAATGATGTTCATGAGTTTCGCTATCCAGGGCCGTGATGTTAATTTCAGATTCTTGAATAGTTTTTTGGAGTGACCATTAGCGTTAAGCCAATGGAGATCAAATGCAGATCCTTCAATAATATCTTCTCTGGAAATCGTACAACTTGTTCGCATGGGGAGTCTTACCGCACCTCCGGACAGAAAAAAACCTTTTTGAGCATGTTGAATATGCGTAGCCACAAAGTCAGCACGTGGAATACAATCTCCGTCAGTGAAAATGAGGTAGGGAGAGGATGATGCTGCTATAGCCTTGTTGAGAATCTGGCACTTCCGGTAACCTTTATCTTCATGCCACACATGAATGATGCGGAGATGTGAATTGTTTTTGAAGCGTTCAATTACTTTCAGGGTATCTTCACCGGAGCCATCATCTGCAATAAGCACTTCAAAGTTGTCGTAGGTTTGCACTTCATAACCCCACAACACTTTTTCCAGCCAGGCTGGGTTATTGTAAGTCGCAATAATAACAGAGGCTCTCATACGGTACCCTTATTTACCCACAAAATTAAAGGTATGTATGAGAGCGTGTTTTTGTATGTATTAAGCTATTAAGAGCAAATGGTTACCCGGATTATCAGGTTGTTAACAGGTCAATGAATAGTTACCGATGTTCCACGTACCCAATCCTTATATTCATTGGTATAGTATAAATAAGCACTGCTCGGAGAAGCGGTATACGTTCCGGGGATTTCAGCTTTTAGATCGAGATTTACGACATGTATTTCGGCTGGCCCCATTTCACGATAATACAGCACAAGGTTGTTATTCATGATCTCATAAAAGTCAAACACGTTTTTCTCCTGCAGCTCCTTCAATTGCCAGGGCTGAACACTTAAGCCGGCTGGTATACCGACAATAGCTACAGTCATGGGAAGTCCGTCTGTTGTTTTGTTCTTCAGATTGATGGCAAGCCTCACGGTTTCATTTCCACGAACGGTTTCTGCAGCTAATGTTGTCGTCAGTTTTACTTTGCAGTTCGTGCTGGACGGAGGTTCTTTCGTGCGCCATTGAACATTCACGGAATAGGGCAGTGGCTGCCCGGTGTTGTTAAACAAAACACGCAGGTTCTGTTCACCATTACCCAGGCTGCTTACAAATTTATTCATGATCAGTTTGTCGCGGTTATCGCTTTCATAGGCCAGGCTTTCCGTCAGGGTATTGTTGACTAATATTTGTATCTCGCCATTTTCGGATGTCGCGCGAATAATCTTCGCATATTCGGTAAGCGCTTTAAGCGCCAGTGCTGTACCTTGTGTTGATCCAAACTGACCGTATGTGCGGTTTTGCAGAATGCAGTCAATAGATTTTTTGATCAGGTCAAGATCAGGAGATTCGGATTTCATGAGCGCGGAAGCCCAAAGTGAAACCGTTTCGATTACTAACGAATTACCATAGCTCCGCATCACCGAATGATCCATTCTCATGCTTTTGAATTCCGTTTCAGCTTCCTTACGGAATAATCTGATCATACTGGTGTACTGTTCAAGCTTACCCAGGTTATAGGCTGTGTTCGCTACCAGTGCCATGCGGTACATATCCTTACTCCGCATAACCTCTGTGTAAGCATTTTCATATTCTTTGATGATATCCGTGGCCCCGGTTTCTGAAAGGGCATAGGTGATGTAAGCGTTATCAACCTCTTTTGAAGCGTTCGCAAATCCATGTAAACCCGTGTGTTGTTCAAAGCCACCTTTACCATTTTTCCGACTCAACATCCAGTCACGTGTACGTTTGATCATATCCTGGCTCACACCACTGTACACTTTACTCATTTCCATAAACTC
Organism: Ohtaekwangia sp.; assembly: GCA_036503775.1. GTDB lineage: Bacteria > Bacteroidota > Bacteroidia > Cytophagales > Cyclobacteriaceae > Ohtaekwangia. The sequence goes on along the minus strand of DASXWH010000043.1, from coordinate 6,214 downwards.
AATGAGTCCGTATGCAGTCAGTCCTTCATGTGCAGGTGGTCTTCCGAACCATTCAAACCCACCGCCCTGGATCTCATAGGCCATCAACCGCTTATAACCATCCTGGATGTAGCCCATAGCCTTTTTCTCAATGGCAGGATTAATCATTCCGGATTGTCTTAAAAATTGCAGGGCGAGTATATTGGGAAATGTGCTGGACGACACCTGTTCAAAGCAGCCATACGGCTCATGAAGAATAGCTTCTGCTCCCGTGAAAAGATCACTCAACACATCCGGAAATGCGGTAAGCTCAGCACGCAACGTTCCCTGTTCAACATCATGAACCGAAAACCGGATTGCCTTGTCTTTTTGTTTGGCGGAGAAACTCAGGCGCAGGGGAAATCCAACCGACTGAACCCGGATAGTTTGTTCTGTCTGATCTTCATAATTTTCCGATTGAAGTTTAATGCTCAGGGGAAATTCACCCTCGATTCCGGTTGGCTTGATCGTGTAGATAAATGTCTTTGCACTCATCGGAGGAACTTCAACGGTGGATGTTGGTTGTTCTTCAACACGGAATGCATCCGGCAACGAGAGAATCAGTTTTCCGGACAATGTCGTTGATGTTTCATTCTTGACTACGACAGGCAATCTAAGTACATCCTCAAATCCGAGATACGCTGGAAGTTTGGCATCCAGTGAGAACGGCAATAAGGTATGATATACTTTTTCTTTGCGACCAATCAATCCCGTGCCGGAAAAACCTTCCGCTGTAATCCGGAAGGCACTCACCGCATCGTTGTTAAAAAAGGATAACGCTGCACGACCTTTTTCATCCGTCACCACGGTGTGATTCCAGTAAACGGTGGAACGGAAATCTTCCCTTTTCCCGGTTTGATTTTTTGCCGGAGGCTCAACATAAAATTCACGCGTGGCTGAAAAGTTCCGGGGCCTGACAACAGCACTTGAATACCGTGCGTTTTTTCTGCGGGTGTGAAAATAGCCGTAGTTGATCCTGGACTTTGTGGTAATATTGATCACGCCATTAGACGCGCGACTGCCAAAAAGTGCCATGGCTTGTGATGAGTGTAATATCTCAATTGACTCAATGTCTTCAGGACCAAGCATGGTTCCGTTTGAAAAGTTATGGTTAAGGCTTGTGCCGATAACCTGGCCATCGATTACGTACAGTGGATCATTGTTCCCGTTTCCGAGTGACGATACACCCCGGATCCGGATGTTGGTACTTGCACCGGCACTTCCCTGTTGAGGTGTAATCATTACACCTGCAACGCGGCCTTGAAGCAGATGATCAACCGTCACAGGGGAGAAGCTTGTTTCAAGTCCGCCACGGTTAATTCGCTGGATACTTCCGGTAAGTGATTTCGATTCCACCGAAGAATAACCAACGACAACAACCTCACTTAAACTCGCCACGTCCTCATCCATCCCCATATTCAATCCACCTTCCTCAACTACTTCAACTTCGGCTGCTTCTTCTACAGGAGGTGGGCTAACAATCGGGGCGCCATCGGTATCCCGGTATAGTTTTGTTCCGTCTTTATCATTCAGTGCAATGAAAAATGGCATTTCTTTTTGCAATGAAATCTCTGATGGCTTGCGCGCGAGAAGTAATATAGAAACGGTAGGATCAATGTTCATAAATACAAAGCGCCCATCCGGTGTCGTCTTTACCTTTTCAACCCTGCGTTTATTGCCCGCTTCGATGAGCGTTACCTCGGTAGCAAACCCTTCCCGGTTGCTGTCCACAATCTGTCCTGAAATGTTTTTTACTTTTTCCGGATTGAACGTAATGTTGCGCGTAGGTTTGATAATTTCTTTCCAGGTAAATCTGCGCCACCCTTGTGTCATCAGCAGGTAGTCAAGCGCTGCGATAGCCTTTGGTTCTGCCGGATCGAAATAGAAAGACGGTTCCTGGATTTCACCCCGCACCTCAGAAGATAATAACATCGCGGAAAGAATGTTATCCTGTTTATCATCGGCAAACGATATGATCTGATCATCGGCTACGGCCAGAGAAAGCTTGGCTGCTAACGGTCTCCCGGAATCATCTGTGGTTTCTATATTCAGTTGTACTTTTTCGCGTGGAAGGTATTGTGTTTTGTCTGTGGTCAGTTTTATATGCAGTCCCTTATCGCGATTGGTAAACACCAGTCGCTCACATCGTGGATTGCCTTCAGCATCAAAGAGCGTGAATGCAGCAATACCGGCCGGAAATTTTTCCGTAGGTATTCTTACTGTATTCGCACCTGCTGAGACCGTGATACTTTCGGTGTAAACAAGTTCACCATGAACCTGCCCCGCGAGGTAAATTTGTTGTTCCGTTGGTGAATGAATATTCCATTCCAGGTTTACTGAATCTGCGGATTTCAGATTCAATACATACCCGGATGAAAGCACCTGAGGTAAAGGCGTGCGTGTTGTATTTCCTGACGGGGTATCAATCTGTGCAAAATATTTTCTGCCGGCTGCCGGTTTAAATTCAAAGGCACCCATTCCCATATGAAAGCTTTCAAAACGCGTGATCACCGTATTACTGTCATCTACTATGCTTCCGGCAACATCAGCACCTTTGGAAAATTCATTAAGTGCCTTGAAGGCTACGCGGGTGTTTACGTTTTCTACCAGATGTCCACCTTCCGGAAAGAACTGCAACGAGATCTGATTCAGTACAATCGGTATCGACCGTGAAATAGATTCTTCTACACCTTGTGTTGACACCACAGCCTGAAACAGTCCATCGGCAGTACTCAGACCAGGGGGGAGGCGAAAGGCTATACGGCTAATTCCGTTTTTACCTGTTGTTGCTGTATGGTTTAAGAACAGATTACCGCTCAATCGTACACTATAGTTAATATCTGCTCCGGACACTTTTTCATTTTTCAGGTTGCTAACCGTGACATTAACAACCACCTCATCATTTGCTCCATACGATTCCTTTTCATAATCGAGTTTAAGGAGCAACCGCGGGGTGATCACGCGTTGGATCTGAATTTCCTTTTTAAAACAGGCGTCATCACCAAAATTTTTCATCCAGTGCGTGAAAGCACGGACCCGATACATTCCTCCCGGAGTGTTTTCCGCTATAGTGAAATCACCGTGTGTGGTCCCTTCTTTTATCACCAGTTCCTGACGTGCTGCCACATTACCTTTTGGATCGATCAATTCGGCATACAATACATCACTAATGGATGAGGGCGTATGGGTATTGCTGTTCAGCACCATGGCGTTGAACCAGATGGTTTCACCCGGTTTGTAAAATGGCTTATCAAACTGGAGATACACTTTTTCTTCAGGATAAGATGCGTTGTATTCACGGATCAGGGCCTTCAGTTTTTGGATGAAGACAGGGTCTTCCGCAACCTGAAAACCTGTGACGATGAAAGCAATCAGGATCATCAGAGAGATATACGTTCTGCGTTTCATAGGATTACATTTTAAAGGTGAGTTGTACACTGTAACTGCGGGTGGAAGGCGTATTGAAAAGATCCAGGCCACTGCCTGAAGCGTTTCCGAAAAGAGTTGAGTATGGATCAACTCCACTATACGGTGTGACTACAAAAAGATTCCGGCCGATCAGGGATAGCTTAACCTCTTTGATCCGGGAATGACTATTGCCAACGATCTGATAAGAGCATGTGAGTTCATTCAGCCTGAACCAGGAAGCATCTTCAATATAATCTTCGCCAACACCATCCCATCCATGCCGCACCCATCGGTTTTCACTGAGAGGTTTTGATGGATCAGCAAAATTTACCGGAACCGTGTTGCGATTACCGTTACTATCGACACCATCAAAAACAAAGTTTGATGTATTCCGGAGCTTGCCTGTCGCTGATGACCTACCGAGGTAGTCCAGCATGGCATTGGTTCCATTCCACACCGACCCACCTTTACGAAAATCAAACAGAAATGAAAGTGTAAATTTTCTGAACGAGAGGTATGTAGACCAGCCTAATGTCCAGTCGGGAATGGGGTCACCGATTTTTTTCAGCGTCATATTTTCGATTGGAAATCCATCGTTCCCGATAATCTTATTTCCGTCTTCGTCCCGCAGATACGTTGTTCCGTAAATCGAGCCAACGGTTTTACCGGAAGCAAGTGCTGTTTGAATGGTTTCAAATCCGGCCAGCGCTACGTACTCAATATCTGCAGGTACATGGAGGGCAACCGTATTGTATGTACTCCACCGGAGGTACGTGTTCAGGTCAATCTCTGATCCAATTCTGCCGTTATAACCAAGTTCAATTGAGCTTCCATAATTCTTTACATCAGCCGCATTCGCCAATTGATATTGATCACCATTCCAGACAGGAGCAATAAAATCAAGGGTACGATTATGGAACCAGGAAGCATGAAAGGACAAACCGGAAAAAACAAAGAGCTTTGTACCCACTTCAAATTTCCGTTCTGTTTCCGGATTGAGTCCATCGTGAAAAAACAGCTCATTGTTCTCGTAGAATGCATTGTAATTTTCAACAGCCATGCGGGCAGAGCCATAGGCCCAGTTTGAATACAGCAGTGGCCCCTCGCGGATAGACCTTGAAAGTGAAGCGAAAAATTTCAAGTCCTGGATCGGTTCAACATAGATCAGCTCGGATAAGTCGATGCTGGCACCCAGGGTCGGAAATAAATTCGTGTAATGGCCGGGTTTGATCGTGTTGGAAAAGTAACTGCGGTTAGTAAGCTCCAGGATCAACCAATCATTGCGTTCCAGCTTGACGCTTGCCATAACTTCATGCGATACGCGTCCAAGGGTGTTTTCCCGTGTGATCACGTGATCGGCAGCTTCTGGATCTTCAAGCGACTCACCATTGAAACCAAAGCCATCCCTACGTGTCAGGTCACGATAGGTATACTGATTCTGGTATGATCCGCTCAACTTAAGTTCCGTTCCGTTACCGTACCAGGTATAGGAGGGAGATATGAAAATGTTAGTTAACAACTGATCATCGCTCCGCTGTGTTATGCGTCCATCGGGGTATCCGGAATAACCCGCGGGTATTCCGAATGTATTATCCGTCTGCTGGTAATCGGCATCACCCGCCAGTATAAATTCAAATTTGTCTTTGGTGTAGCGCACGGATAAACTTCCCATCAGGCGCTGGAGATTTTCATCATCCGGAAGCTCATTAACCAGACCAAACGGATTATCGGCCAACCCCGGAGCATGTGATCGTACAGTTCCATCTACCAGCCGGTAGGCATCGCGTGCATGGACTGCATTCTTGTTTGATTGTCCATTGGTATTATCAAAGGTGACGGGCGTACGATAGACGCTACCGATTATAGCGGACAAGTTTCCACCCCGTGTCAGCAAATTTCCCTGTGAGCGGTTAGCGGAAGCAGAAGCATTGACTGATATGTTTTTCGAAGGGCGAAAATTCTTCAGCTTGACACTGGCATTCAATCGTTGGTAGTCTGAATGGGGGATTATGCCTTTCCGGTCTCTGCTCTCCACATCAAATAATAATGTTCCGCTTTTCGCAGTGGGAAGTGCAAACATAAGCTCATTGGCAAACACGGATCCATCCCGAAAAAAATTCCGGGCATCATAGATCTTAGCCGGTATTGAATTTCCCGTGCCGGCAGGTACAAGTTTTCCATTCTTATCATATGGATAATTACTTCCGTCAAATTCAAGCGTTTTTACCAGCGGCCCCCACGAGAATATTTCCTGCTGATCAGCCCCCTGCCATGACAACGCTCCGTTGAAAGGTCGGCCCTGCGCGTAGGTAGTCTGGAAATGCGGGAGTTTATTGACCTGATCGATGCCATAGGAGGTCGTGAACTGCAGGGAAAATCCCGTACGCTGAATCATATCTCGGGTCCTGATCAGGTATTTGTTTCCTGAGCGCCTGATGGAATGAACTTCATCGGGATCGATTTCCTTCTTGCCTGCATAGGAAGGCGTCTCGTCAGTCAGCACGGCTACACCGGGTACTTTTCTAGAAAGGGTATCTTTATATAAAGAGTGTACCGGGCGAGCATCTTTCTGTCGGTGCCGGCCTGGTTTACTATTTTTCTCAGCAGAAGATTTTACCGGAGCAGGCTGAAGATTTTTTTCAGTCACTAGTACTTCCTGTGTTCGCATACCGATAAATGAAAACACGAGCACGGCACCAACCGGAACGCGGATAGAGTAATATCCATTAGCATCTGTGGTTGTTCCGGTAGTTGTACCTTTTATTACGATGTTGACTCCCGGCAGTGG
>DASXWH010000042.1:0-3880 GCA_036503775.1 Ohtaekwangia sp. | reverse complement strand
GAGGTTATAAAAATCTACGCCCCACTTGGTGGTAAAGGTTAACCCCGGCATGATCTTATACTCACCAAAAATATTAGCGATCACACGATACGTGAAATTCTCGTTGGTAGCTTCATTGGCAATGGATACGGCATTGGAATATGGACCATCCTGATTGTATGTTCCATCTGCATTGTATACCGGATAAATAGCCGGTGTAGATATACCGTTAGGCAACGGACCATGCAATGACTGATCACTCTCTACTCTGTCGGATTGAGAATAGGTAAGGCCGATACTTGTGCCTATGTTAAGTTTATCGTTGACAGCATGATCCAGGTTCACACGGGTATTGATCCGCTGAAAACCGGTGCCGATAAGAATACCTTCCTGATTAAAGTAACTACCGGAAGCAAAGAACCGGGTCTTTTCATTTCCACCGGTAGCCGATAACTCGTAACTGGAGATAGGCGCTGTTCTGAAGATCACATCCTGCCAGTCGGTATCGATGGTAATGTTATTCATATCATCTTCCGTATACACCTCTGCATCGGCAAGATCATTACGGTACTCCATCCACTGACGTGAATCCAGCATATCCAGCGTATTCCATACCTGCTGTACACCGTAGTATGCATTGAAGCTGATAACGGATTTGGCATTCTTACCACGCTTGGTAGTGATGAGTACAATTCCATTGGAACCCCGCGCACCATACAATGCTGCAGCAGCTGCGTCCTTCAATACACTGATCGATTCAATTTCATTTGGATTCAGATCACTGAGTGAATTTATGCCCTGACCTTCATAGCCGATCTGTGCAAAATCATCGCTGGTCACCGGGATACCATCTATAATATAGAGTGGCTGCCCTGTTCCGCTGATGGAAGTTGTACCACGGACGCGTACTGACATGGCTCCGCCTGGTGTACCGGAGTTTTGCATGACCTGGACTCCCGTAGTTTGTCCCTGAAGAATTCCGTCAACAGTAGGTACGGGTAAGTCCTTTATGGCATCGGCCTTTACGACACCTACCGCACCGGTCATCAGTTTTTTATCTTCCGTGCCATACGCTACTACCACCACCTCTGAAAGCTCACTGACATCCGGATTCATAGCCAGATCAATCACAGCCCGGTTGTCAATACTCTGTTCTTTCGTGATCATACCGATAAAGGAAAACACCAGTATATTTTCTCCCGGGCCTACCTGGATCTGGTATTTACCATTCGCATCGGTAACCGTGCCTTTTTGCGTTCCGGATACCAGCACGTTAACACCGGGGAGTGCAGAGCCGTCCTCTGCATTAGTGACTGTCCCCTGGATCAGTCTGTCTTGCGCCAGTAAACTGAGCGACAGAAATGCAAAAATTAAAAACAGTAGAGTTTTCCTCATAGTCGGTGTATTGGTTAAATAAATATTTGAATGTATGAATGGGCAACGCAATGAGAGAAGATTACCGGCTTATGCTTCCGCCTTTACTAATCTTCCGGATGAGAGTTTTACTTCCCGATGTGATCATCACAACATAAGGTCCGGCCGGATACGCTGTCAGATCCAGCAGACTATGTTCACTTCCGTTGCATACTTTTCGCCAAAGCTGACGGCCGGTAAAATCAATCAGTGTGATCGTTATCAAATTGCGAATATTCGTTGATAAATAAAAGCAACCTTCCGAAGAAGGATTCGGAAATATGGATAGTACTTCGGCATCGTAATCGTGTTCGGTATCAAGCACAGGAGTTTCATATTCGTACGGTTGATCCGGAGTGATGAACGGTGTTCCTACTTCTATTCGTGATGCCCCATTTAACAGAACACATTGCATGGTTTCAAATCCAACATACTGTCGGGTTGATCCTGTTCCATCAACCGGTTGCCGCTCAAACGCTGTATTCGTTCCGGCATTGATGAGCAGAAGCGTTGACAGATTGCCGCGCGCCTGAAAATAATTTCTATTTGCCTCCTGATAAAATCTCAGGTAACTATTGCGATTCAGGTATATACCGTATTTCAGGCTATCGGCAACCATGGCGTATGATACAGCCGCAGTAGTGTTCTCATAAAAATCATCATCGCTTTGATTATAGGTATCTGACATAATAACGGAAGATCTCAACAGACCCAATCCAGGTCTGTAAACAAGTCGTCCATAATATGCAGCGAATGGATCAGACAAATGATTGGTAACAAAAACACTACCGGCATAGCGACTGTCTTCACCGATAAACACCACGACCCGATCGTTACGCCTGATGTGCTGTTCCAGCAATTTCCCGGTAGGGCCATCTTTCAGAAAATCAAAGAGCTTCTCATCATCATTTTCGGCAAACAATATCTTTTTCGAATCCCGGATTACATTGCGCATATCTATCTCCGCGTCTGCATTGGCCGAAGCAGATGTTTCGACCACTACATGGTTTACGCTCAGCGCTTCCAGTCTTTGTATATAGCTCTTTGCTTTTCCGGGAGCTGTGACAACCACGATGGTATCTGTTGCAGTGCCGGTTTCCTGAATGAAAAAATTGAGCAGCGGTGTGTTTCCCGATAGCCCTTCACTTCCGCCAAGCATTACCTGGTAGTTACCATTTTCTTCCTGCGGAACAGGAACTACCGGATCTTCCGGTCCATTCAGAATTTCAAGCTCCGTTAAATCAAAGGTATGACCATGTAAAAGCTGCGTTACGTGAACGGAATCAGTTACCGGCTTGTCATCATCGTACGCAGAGAAATCTGAACTATTATATATAGAGACCGATCCGGTTCCGTATACAATTCCGATCTTATTATCGTCAATACAAAAAGCGGTGCGATCATCAACGCCTACACCGGTAAGTAACGTACCGGTATCCATAAACCACCGCGTCATGAATCCCAGCAAACGTGCACCCCTTCCCCGCTCCGTGAAGTGTGAATCAAAAATGAATCCCGGAAACAACGGGAGAAAATCATTGGCCAGTGTTATTTGGGGATCATTGAAATTCTGAAGCGCTTCATCCGGATAGACGGATCCGATCTCTGCTGTAAAGATCACTTCCGATAAAATCGCCATGCCTGCTGACGTTCCGGCAATCACTCCACCGGCATTGAATTTATCCTGAATGGCTTTGGTGGTCCAGGTGTCTTTGAAGAATTGATAGTAGTTATACTGATCACCTCCTTTGAAGAAGAAGGCATCGTATTGCATTAACTGATGATAGGTGCTTTCCAGGTCAGCCTTACTCCGGCTGTCAATTTTGATATTCGTGGCTTCAACAGCACCCTGTGATATGAAGTAATCCGGTATCCATTCATCTTCGTCTGTATAACTGATAACGGCTACTTTCTTGTTGGCTGATTCAGCAACAATCCATGCATAGGGAAGATCGCTCCAGCCCCCTTCATTCTCAGAACCTCCGCCAACAAGGACAACCTTTCCCTGACCATACGCAGTAATCGAGAGTATCAGGTAAATAAGAACAACGCAGCTTCCTTTCATCGTTACAAATTACGGGATCAGAACGCTCGCTGCTGCAGGTTTCACAACACTGAATTGCCACTCAAAAAAAAACTCACTTCCGGAATTGCTGATTCCGGAAGTGAGTTGTTCATCTTTCAATGAAAAATTTACTTGGCAGTTTTGGCTACCGGGTATTTTTGAAAGATCGCTGTGACAGCCTTATTGATATTGCTTTCCTTCTTATCCGGGGAAGCATTTTCATCAAGCGTTTTTGTTCCTCTACCCTGCCAGATAATTTTCTCCTGGGCCTTGTCGATTAAGTTGATGAACAAGGTTCCATCGGTATAGTTTTCAACGTTAACACTGGTAGTGGTAAAACCTCCGCCATAGCCATAACGCCATGGGCCTCCGTACATACCGGTACCGGTAGTGGTAGCCGTTGCGGTCTGACCCTGATGTGTG
>DASXWH010000041.1:0-7972 GCA_036503775.1 Ohtaekwangia sp. | reverse complement strand
TCTGTTCATGGTGCCGACAGCATCGAGCGTAAAGGTCCTTCAAGGGCTGTGCAGAGCGGAGCTATTTCAGCCCCGCAGATGAAGGCTGCCGTGGTAGTGTTTGTACTGTTGTGTCTGGCCAGCGGACTCACACTTTTATGGACGGCCTTTGGATGGGACTGGAGTGCTATCCTTTTCTTTTTTGGATTGGGCGTGCTGAGCATTCTGGCGGCTATTGCCTATACTGTAGGCCGGAAGCCCTATGGCTACATTGGTCTCGGTGATCTTTCTGTGCTGATATTTTTTGGTCTCGTTGGTGTGATGGGATCGTACTACCTGTTCACCAAAGCTGTAACGTGGTTGGAAATTCTTCCGGCTCTGAGTTGTGGATTTTTTTCTATTGCCGTGTTGAATATTAACAACATCCGGGATATTGAATCTGATCGCAAGGCTGGAAAGTTTTCCATACCGGTGCGCATCGGGCGCGATCAGGCTATTGTATACCATTGGTTTCTACTCGCAGCCGGATGGAGCTGCTCACTGGTGTACACGCTGCTGGCGTATCATTCACCCTGGCAGTTTTTGTTCCTCATAAGCCTGCCCTTGTTTCTGCGCAATGGGCTGGCTATTTCTCAAAAGCCATCACAGGAGCTTGATCCGTTTCTGAAACAAATGGCTCTTTCTACATTACTCTTTGTTGTGCTGTTTGGCATTGGCCTTATTTTATAAGCCTTTAAACCAATCCGGTGTAATGTGTGTCTAAATGCCGGAACAATTTTCCGGGAATTCAAAACGTTTTAACGGTATCAGATCTGATTTTTAAAAACATGAAAAAATATATTTCTATTATCGGATTGGTGGCTCTGCTGAGTTGGTCCTGTGAGCAGGAGCCTGAGGATATCCGTTTGCTGGATGACCTCGTGGTGTCAACCAATTATGATCCGCAGACATTGGGCGATGGTGCACCGGATTATCTTACCTATGCTATCCCCACAGACACGATTGGTTTCGTAACGAATACCGACCCCAATGATACGATCCGGGTATACTCAACTTCATTTCCTTATCCGCGCCTGGTTATTGATGCGGTCAGGCAGAATATGGAAAGCGATGGATTCGAGTATCAGCGTGTTGATGTTGATGATGATCCGGACATCGGGGTAAATGTCTATGTCGTAACAAATCTTAACCTGTTTCAGCAAGTCGTTTACCCGAATTATTACTCGGGGTACTATGGTTACGGGGGCTACTACTATTATCCCTATGTACAAACCTATGCGTACAATACCGCTACACTGATTGTTGAGCTGATAGACCTGAAGAACCGATCAGGAAATCAGGTAAAGGTAATCTGGAATGCATACATGGGTGATGTGATCAATTCTGTTGATTACGAACAACAATCCGTAGATGCCATCCACCAGGCATTTCTTCAATCACCTTATCTGAAACGCGTACCATGAAAAAGACGATCATCTTTTGCCTGCTGCTGATCAGCATAAGTGCCCGGGCTCAGAATAATTTTCTCTATATCACCTGGGATATCAGTAAGCCGCTCACCAATACTTCGTGGTTAGGAAGCACTACAACAAAAGGAGGAAAGGCAGGCTATCGCGGATTCGTGAACGACCGCATCTCCATCGGAGGGGATTTTAACTGGACAACCTATGATGAGTATTCACCTACAGAAACATTTCAGTTTGAGAATGGTGCCATCACTACCGATTATTTTAAATACATCTACCAATACGGGTTTACTGCCAGCGGTCAGTACTATTTCCCGATAGGTGATCATGAACATTTTTTTCCGTATGCGGGACTTGGCCTGGGCGCCAATTACATGAGATATACCATGTACTATAATATCTATACAGAGGAAGATAATGGATGGGGATTTTTAGCCAGACCGGAAGCCGGTGTCTTGGTTCGTTTCGGTGCCCGCAGGTCACTGGGACTTATGGCTGCCGTGCACTATGATTACACCACCAACAAAAGTGAGCTTTTCGATTATGATGGTTTCAGCGCTTTCGGTTTTCAGATCGGAGCCATATTCATGAACAGGCGCTAAATAGTTACCAGTCAACCTGTAGCCAGTCACCGTAACTGGCTACGAAACCGGTAACTTGTTTCGGTCAACTAAATCAGGATTCACACTTTCGTCAAATCAATCCTGGTTTATCTTTGCACCCATGTCTCAGCAAATCCTTATTCTCGATTTCGGTTCACAGTACACGCAGTTGATAGCCCGCAGGGTCCGGGAACTTAATGTTTATTGCGAAATCCACCCATTTAACAAGATTCCACCGATTACAGCCGATGTAAAAGGTCTTATACTTTCGGGAAGTCCCTGCTCCGTACGTGATCAGGGAGCTCCGGATGTAGATCTGAAACCGTTTGAAGGAAAGATGCCCGTGCTGGGTGTCTGCTATGGCGCACAGCTGATAGCCCACCAGAATGGTGGCAATGTTATGGCCTCAACCCACCGGGAATACGGCCGGGCTAAACTAACAAAGGTGGATCATCACAATGACTTGCTGAAAGAGATAGCCCTGGATTCACAGGTATGGATGTCGCATGCGGATACGATCGCTTCTGTTCCCGATTCATTTGAGATTGTGGCCAGCACACCTTCTGTTCAGGTGGCCGCTTACCGGGTAAAGAACAAGGAAGTCTATGGAATTCAGTTTCACCCGGAAGTAACACACACCATCCAGGGAAAAGAATTGCTTCGGAATTTTGTCGTCCATATCTGTGGTTGTGCGCAGGACTGGACTCCGGATCAGTTTGTAGAGTCTACTATTGAAGACCTGAAGAAAAAACTTGGTAATGATAAAGTGGTGATGGCGCTTTCCGGTGGAGTAGACTCTACCGTGGCAGCTGTCCTCGTTCATAAGGCCATCGGTAAAAACCTGCATTGCATTTTTGTTGATAACGGGTTGTTGCGCAAGAATGAATTCGAGCAGGTGCTGGATTCATACAAGCATATGGGTCTGAACATTAAAGGTGTGGATGCCAAAGATAAATTCTACACTGCGCTTCAGGGTCTCACCGATCCGGAAGCCAAACGAAAAGCCATCGGTAAAACCTTCATTGATGTATTCGATGAGGAATCCCATCGCATTACAGATGTAAAGTGGTTGGGGCAGGGAACGATCTATCCGGATGTGATTGAATCGGTTTCCGTAAAAGGTCCTTCCGCCACGATCAAGTCTCACCACAATGTGGGTGGCCTTCCGGAAAAAATGAAATTGAAAATTGTTGAGCCGCTCAATACATTATTCAAAGACGAAGTTCGGATCGTGGGAAAAACGTTAGGTATTGATGCATCCATATTAGGGCGTCACCCATTCCCGGGGCCGGGATTAGGCATCAGGATTTTAGGAGACATAACTGCGGATAAAGTAAGAATCCTCCAGGAAGTTGACAGCATATTTATCGGAGCGTTGCGGGAGCAGGGTCTCTATGATAAAGTGTGGCAGGCCGGAGCAATGTTGTTACCGGTTCAGTCGGTGGGGGTGATGGGTGACGAACGTACTTATGAGCGGGTTGTCAGCCTGCGCGCAGTAACCAGTACAGATGGTATGACTGCGGATTGGGCTCATCTCCCGTATGAATTTCTGGCTAACGTATCCAGCGACATTATAAATAAAGTAAAAGGTGTTAATCGGGTTGTATATGACATCAGCTCGAAACCACCCGCTACGATTGAGTGGGAATGATTAAGTTTAATGTTATAAGTTTCAGGTTCCAGGCTTAAGGTTAAATGCATTCAGCTTTAAACCTGGAACCTTGAACCTGGAACCTTGAACCTCAAACTTTTAATGATGAAGGTATTTCAATTATCAATAGCACTTCTTTTCTGTACTGTAATTCTATCTTCTGCACAGATCGATTACAACAAGCAATTTTTTAATGCCAAACAGTTTTTCAGGGAAGGCAAGTATAACCTGGCGATGGAGGGATTCAAGCCACTGATTCCCTATGATCAGAACAACCAGTTTTCAGAATACGCTTCATTCTATTATGCATTGTCTGCTTACAACCAGAACTTCCGTGCTGTAGCCAAAGACATGCTCGGTCAGCTGAAAATCCAGCACCCGGCCTGGGACAAGATTGATGAGGTGAATTTGTGGCTGGCAAAAATTCATTTTGAAAACAAGGACTACTTCCAGGCCATGAAGATGCTTTCGGCTATTCAGGATAAAAAAATGCAAAAGGATATTGATGCATTGAAAACGCAATCGCTAACAACGCTCACAGATATTGAGACACTGAAAATGATGCGCGAAGAATATCCGAAAGATGAGATCATTGGAATCGCACTGGCGAAGGTATTGTCTCAAAATCTGTCCGTACCCGAAAACAGAACGTTGCTGGAAAGCATCATCGATACCTACAAACTCAAACGAACAGATTATATTCCGGAAGCACCCAAGACCGTTCACAAAGATATCTACACCGTATCCGTGGTAATGCCTTTTATGGTGAGCACACTTGATCCGGCACCCACGCGCAAACGCAACCAGATTGTTCTCGATTTTTATGAAGGCATGAAACTCGCAGCCGATACATTAGGCAAGCAGGGTATTAAAATAAGCCTGCGTGCATATGACACCGAGCGCAACAATGAAAAGATAAAAACATTATTAGGATCCGATGAATTAAAGAGCAGCGATTTACTCGTGGGCCCGTTCTTCCAGGAAGAGAATAAAGCAATCCAGGATTTTTCCCTCACACAACGCATCAATGTTTTCAATCCTCTGTCGAACAGCAGCGATGCCATTGGAACCAATCCGTACGCGTTTCTATACCAGCCATCGGTTGAAACCCAGGGAGCGAAATCCGGTGAATTTCTCGCAGCCTACGCGCACAAGAAAAATTGCATCGTCTATTATGGAACATCGCGCAGGGATTCATTGCTGGCCGCCACGTTCGCGGAAGCTGCTACTAAAAATGGAATGAAAATCATTTCATCTGAACGTATCACCCGTGAGCTGCAGGGTAAGATCACCACCACATTGGCTACGCCAACGGAGTTTGATGAGTACCGGTATCCCAAACAGTTTTCATTGAAGAAAGATAGTTTAGGCAGCATTTTCGTTGCTTCCGATGACCCGTTATTATATAACAAGGTATTAGGCGCAGTAGAAACGCGGGGTGATTCTATCGTTGTGCTGGGTTCTGAAATGTGGCTTGAGCAACCGGCTGTTGATCTGGAAAAATACCAGATACTTCCTGTAGTATTGGCAGCACCGAACTTTGCCTTATTTGAGAACATCCATTATCAGGCATTCATTAAAAAATTCTCCCGCGTACATGGACGCGTTCCATCAACGTATGCACGTATGGGGTATGAGTTTATGCTCTTCAGCGGCAATCAGTTGAAAAAGAATGGTGTTTATTTTCAGGAAGCACTGGCGAAGGAAGGTGTTATTCCCGGATACCTGACGCAGGGATATAACTATCAGTTCAGTCGCGACAATCACCTGGTTCCTTTTGTTCGCTTCCAAAAAGGAAAAGCCACTGTAGTGGGTAAGTACTGACCCGTTATCACGTTTTTTTAGTTTCGTCATCGCTATGAAAGACATTTCAAGAAGTAAATCAATTTTTGATAAGGCAAAGAATTTTATTCCCGGAGGTGTTAATTCACCTGTCCGTGCTTTTCGTGCCGTAGGTGGAAATCCATTGTTCATGCAGCGCGCGAAAGGTGCATACCTGTATGATGAGGATGGAAATGAATATGTCGATCTGATCAATTCGTGGGGGCCGATGATTCTGGGTCATGCGCATCCCGTGGTGGAGGAAGCAGTAAAAAATGCGCTTGTGAATTCACCGTCCTTCGGTGCGCCAACGTTGCGTGAAGTTGAAATGGCAGAACTGATTTGTGCCATTGTACCTTCTGTTGAAAAGGTGCGCATGGTGAATTCGGGAACGGAAGCTACCATGTCAGCCATTCGTGTTGCCCGGGGTTTTACAGGACGCGACAAGATCATCAAAATGGAAGGATGCTATCACGGTCATGGCGATTCATTTCTTATCGCTGCCGGAAGTGGTGCATTAACATTCGGTACTCCGGATAGCCCCGGTGTAACCAAAGGCACTGCGAAGGATACCCTTATTGCCCCCTTCAATGACCTGCAGGCAATTGAAAAGATTATCGCTGAAAATAAAAATGAGATTGCGGCTATTATTCTGGAGCCGGTAGTAGGTAATATGGGATGCGTGGTACCCTTGCCGGCTTATCTCCAGGGACTTCGTACAATATGCGATACGCATAAGATCGTTTTGATCTTTGATGAGGTGATGACGGGCTTCAGGCTTTCTCTGGGTGGAGCACAGGAGTTGTATGGTGTGAAAGCGGATATGACAACCATGGGAAAAATTATCGGAGGAGGGTTGCCGGTAGGAGCATACGGAGGAAAAAAAGAGATCATGGATTTTGTTTCACCGGTGGGTCCTGTATATCAGGCGGGCACGCTTTCCGGAAATCCATTGGCCATGGCAGCGGGACTGGCGATGTTAAACTATTTGAAAGATCATCCTGAAGTATATCAGCACATCAATGGTATAACCACCAGAATTGTTGATGGATTGAAAGAGCAGATCAGACAGGCCGGCATGAACTATACCATCAACCAGGTAGGCTCCATGTTTACCCTTTTCTTTACGGATAAAACGGTTGTTGATTTTAATACGGCAACGACCGTGGACACTAAACTTTTTGCAAAATATTTTCAGTTCATGTCAGGCGAAGGCATCTACCTGGCACCTTCACAATATGAAGCGATGTTCATTTCCAATGCTATTGATGATCAGATCGTAGACCGAATCCTGACAGCCAGTAAAAAAGCTTTTCAGCACCTTTAGATCCTGAACGAAAGCCCAAGGTATACCCGTGTCGGAGCTTCTTCACTTATGCCGAGGTTTGTGGCAATATCAACCTTGACATTGTCACTGATATTATAGATCAAACCACCATCGAGGTTGAAAATGGAATGGCCGTCATAAAACGTTGCCAGTCCTTCCAGAAAATAATCCAGCTTCCCGACAAGAGGTCCGCCAACGACTACAGTCTGGAAGAACCCCAGATCACGGCTTCCTTCACCGTCCGGAATAAAATCGAATTGTGCCTGCGCACCGATTCCCACTTTTTCTGAAACATCGTAGGAGAATGGAAATCCTATTCCGAACGAAACATCTGATCTGAACTTCAGGGGATTTCCGGAGGGAAAACTCACATAAGGAATCATCCCAAAAGCTGTTCTCGATTCGCCATCATTACCCCAGAAATTGTGCTTCAGCCGGATGATCGTTGAGCCATAACCTTTATCAACGGTGTTCCCTTCTGAATCCTGGTAGATGTTGTGTAACTCAAGACCAAGCTGGAGATCCCACGACTTGGTAAGTCCCATTTTATACAAGCCACTGAAGATATTGATCACCTGCTCATCTGTGCTGGCTCTGGTAACCTTCACCAGATCACCTTCAAACTGGAAGTGCCCCGGGTCAACGGATATGGGAGACTCCGTAACATCGGGCCGGTCAATGCTGAACTCGCGCATCTCAGCACGCGGTGTTGGATTGAAAAGTGTATAAGGTTTGGATGACTCCTGTGCGGAAACACTTACCTGAATGGCCACCAGCAGAAACAGCAATAATCGTTGCATAAAGAGGTATTTTATACAAACTTATATTATTTAGGTCTATCTAAAAAATTAATTTTATGTAACTAAAAAATAAATGATCCGAATGCATTCTGCAATCTGAATCTGAAACTTACGTACCCGATTGAAAACCTTTCTTTTGAAGGTGATTATTGCTAACTTTTCCCCTGATCCTCCTTCAGGATCTTTTACTTTTTAAGCTCCTAACGCATGAAAAACCGCGCCCTGAAGTACACTATTGGTTTTGCAGTAATAGGTTTTGTTTTCTCGTTGTTGATCGCTTATGTCGAGCGTAATACCATTGGTACCTATCAGGATAACCTGCCTTA
>DASXWH010000040.1:0-27379 GCA_036503775.1 Ohtaekwangia sp. | reverse complement strand
AAGCTTACGTGGAATCAGGTGAGAACTATTTTTTCATTTTTGTTCTTTCGTTCAGGCATCGCCTTCCTGATCAGCGGATTGGTTCTTACTTTTTTTCCGGTGTCTGATATTCCAACAATCCTGCTGATCATTGTATTTCCGCAGAGTGCCTGCAGCTTTTGGCCGTATGCGCATATGGCTGCGGTAAGTCAGCTGGAAGACAGATCAGGCTACACCAAAACAAAAACATTCGATCTGGATTTTGCCATGAATGTGCTGGCGTGTTCAATGCCCTTTTCGGTGGTGCTGATCCTCGCTGTCTACACTTCGGGAGATGTATTCATGAATACCAATCTTGTATTTGTGTGCTCAGGAATACTCTTGGCTGCAGCCGGGTTGATTGCTATCGTAACCTCCCGGTACTTTGTATCAAATGTAGAGGCGATTAATAAACATGAAGGCACTCCTTCTGCGGAAGCTTCCTGATTGTATAAATTGACAGGCAAAAGAATTGTTTATTTTTTGCTGGCGTTGAAGAGTTTTTCTTTCTCTTCTTTACTGAGACTCTCGTATCCGCCAACAGAAATTTTGTCGAGGATGGCATCCAGTTCTTCCTGAGACACCTGTGGCTTTGACGATGATGACTTTGTCTTTTTGAGGCGATCTTCACTACGGTAGGTAACTTTTACCTTAGGTTTTGGCTTGAACAGATTTTTAAACCAATCGAGAGTAACCGTTATCCAACTGCCCCAGTTTACACCCGCCTGCAGCTGTTTGATGTATACAAACCCCATCAACGCCCCACCCAGGTGAGCGATGTTTCCGCCCGCGTTGTCACCGGCAGAAAAGAGAAAAGAAATCAGAATATAGAAAGCAGCGATGTACTTCACTTTTACGGGCCCGATGAACATCAGAAAAAAGGTATAGTCCGGCAGCAGCACAGCCACAGCTGTCATAACAGCAAACACAGCTGCAGAAGCACCTACCAGAATACTTATGTTTCCTTCAAAGTATGGTATTGTATTGTATAGCAATAGAAATAGAAGACCTCCAGCGAGCCCACCCAGCACATAGAGCGAAATCAGTTTATCGGAACCCAGGTATTCAATAAAGACTTTAGCAAACCAGTAAAACCCAAGCATATTAAACAAAATGTGAAATATGCCGATCTGATCGCGATCAGGAGCGCCAAGAGAATAATGAAACAGATGGGTAAATGAATAGGTAAGTATCGTCCACGGTTTGTGCAGCAGATCATTCAGGTCGCTGGGCAAAGCCAGTTGCAGATAAACACTATTGAACAACGATGGACTCTGAGAAAATTTAGCCACAACGAATAGCACCCCTAAAGCCAAAAACACAACAACATTTATAATGATCAGTTGTACATGACCATTATTATAGCGTTGGAATGCGTTCTTGAATTCATCAAACATATGCGAATACTTTAAAAATAACTTCCTCCCTGACTTTTCCAGTACCTCAATAAAATATAAGCAAATATAATTCCTCCCAGGTGAGCAAAGTGAGCAACACCTGCTCCGCTCATTAAATATGTCATTACGCCTAATACCCAAACCAGGTATTTTGCCTTAATCGGTATGGGTGGGAATAACAACATCATTTCCATATTAGGAAACATCATACCGAAAGCCATCAGCACGCCATAGATCGCACCGGAAGCCCCCAGCATTGGTATCCAGGCAGTCTCCGGGAAGAAATACATCTCTATAATAAGATGAAACACACCAGCACCAATACCAGTGATCATATAAAAGATCAGAAATTTTTTCTGTCCCCAGAAGTTTTCGAGAATCGGACCCGTGGTTGCCAGAATTAACATATTAAAGAAAATATGAAGAAAGCCTCCATGCGCAAACATGTATGTAAAAAGCTGGTATGGTCTGAAGTTATCCGTAGTCGCTCCCCACAACGATAAAAGGCCGGTTGCAACCGGAATGAATTGTTGCAGAATGAATATGATTACATTGATAAGAACCAAATTTCTAACAACCGGTGTTAATCTGAACATAGCGCGTTTTTAAATGTATAGTCTATCGAAAGTAACTTTCTATTTTATTCAATTCAAAAATAAAAAACGTTGTACGGCCGTCAGGTGTATAATTGGGTGTTGAGCATGTAAAAAGACCATCAATCAGTGATTTCATTTCCTGCTTTTCAAGTACCTGTCCGGTTTTGATTGACGCTCGCTTTGCCAGAGACCGTGCCAGGTTTTCCTGCAACGGCAATACAAGCTCCGACTGGTTAACCTTAAACTGTTCGATCAATCCCTCAAACAATTCCTTTTCCCTGCCGGTAGAAAGATTTGCCGGAACACCATTTACTACCAGGGTATCCTTTCCAAATACTTCAATCCGAAATCCCAGTGCTTCAATTTCCTGCTGCATTTCGAGCACCAGTGCAAAATCTGCCGCGCTGAATTTTATTGCCTGGGGAAACAAACTCTGCTGGCTCTGTGCTGATTTATTCTTGAGCTGCAGTAAAAATTTTTCAAACAGTATCCGTTCGTGAGCTGCCTGCTGATCGATTATCATCATTCCCGATTTCACCTGTTTAACGATGTACCGGCCGTGAAGTTGGAACAAAGCCTTTTCCTCCACCGGGTCAGACTGGTTCATAGAACTTTCGAAGCGGAGGGTATGAACCTGTTCATCGGGTTTGGATTGAACAGGCAGGTCTTCCTGGCCTTCGAATAATTTCTCCCAGTTCTGCTGGTTGGAGCGGTGCAGTGCTGTACTGAATCGCTCATCAAAATAGATCTCTTTGGATTGTGTTGATGCCTGGGTAAGCTTTGATATAATATTCACATCAGCATTAAAATCAATGGCGGGTGTGAGATTGTGTGAACCAATGGCCTGCCTCACGGCTGAACGAACTACAGCGTAAACCGCCCGTTCATCATCAAACTTAATTTCCGTTTTGGTAGGGTGAACGTTTACATCAATGTGCCGGGGATCAAGCTCAATGAATAACACATAAAATGGAAAACTGTTATCGGGCAGCAATCCCTCAAAGGCATTCATCACGGCATGATTCAGATAATTGCTGCGGATAAATCTGCGATTAACAAAAAGGAATTGTTCTCCGCGCGTCTTCCGGGCGAAATCAGGTTTGCCGACAAACCCCGAAACTTTCACCAGATCCGTTTCTTCCTGGCAGGCAGCAAGCTGTTCCTGGTACGCTTTACCAAATAAATTGACGATACGCTGGCTGAGTTTTGAAGCAGGCAAATCATAGATCAGCTCATCTGTCTGCACCAATGAAAAATTAAGCTCTGTGTTTGCAAGTGCCAGTCGCTGAAACTCATCAATAATATGTTTTAGCTCAACCGGGTTTGACTTCAGGAAATTTCTTCGCGCAGGGATATTAAAGAACAGATTCTTGACTGAAATACTGGTTCCTTTTTCACAGGCCACAAGCTCCTGCTTTTTTACCTCAGATCCTTCCACCATCAGACACGTTCCGAGTTCTTCACTGGCCATCCGGGTTTTCATTTCCATCTGAGAAACCGCAGCAATAGAAGCCAGCGCTTCTCCCCGGAATCCCATGGTATAGAGAGAAAATAAATCTTCCGCTTTACGGATTTTAGATGTCGCGTGACGTTCCAGACTCATCCGGGCGTCTGTCTCAGACATTCCTGATCCATCATCAATCACCTGTATCAATGTCTTACCGGCATCTTTCACAATAAGGCGAATGGTTTTCGCACCGGCATCGATGGCATTTTCCATCAATTCTTTAACCGCAGAAGCCGGACGCTGCACCACTTCACCGGCAGCAATCTGGTTAGCAATCGAATCGGGCAGGAGCTGGATAATGTCAGGCATGAAGGCGTTAAACAGAGGTGTAAATGTGCAAATTTTAGATGGAAGATGGAGACCTGAAAACTATAAACTAAAATATTATCGTTTAAAAAAATTGTACGGAATTACTTTGGCATTCGTTAGCTATAAGGAACAAAAAGTATTAAGGATTACCACTACCTTAGCTACTTAAAGTAACCAATTAAGTATTCAGACTGCATAGCACGGATGGCGTTCGTAAAAAAAACTTTGGTATTTTTTTCTGTAGGGTTGTTTCCGCTGATGGTTTTAGCGCAAACCAATGACACGCAAACAAAATGGGTTGACAGTGTCTTCAATACATTGAACACCACCGAGAAAATAGGACAGCTGTTCATGGTGTCAGTTTCAACCACTTCCGAGACCTCCGCTTTGAATGAGATTGAAAATAATGTCAAAAGCCGACAGATCGGAAGTATTTTTTTGAAATCCGGAAGTCCGGTACAACAGGCCAGGCTTATACATCAGCTCCAGGATGAAGCCAGCGTACCCTTAATTGTAGCCATGGATGCCGAGTGGGGTTTAGGCAAAAGCATGGATAGCACGATAAGTTTTCCACCACCGTTGGTTATGGGTGCTATCCGAAATGATTCGCTGACCTATGCTATGGGGGAGGAAATTGCACACCAGCTTAAACTGGTAGGAGTAAATATGAATTTTGCTCCCATTCAGTCCTTTGGCGGAAATAAATTCCGCGTAGCCCAAAGATCACTGTTGTATATGAAAGCCTTGCAGGAAAATCAGGTCCTGTCATGCGCACGATCTTTTCCGGTGAAAGGCATCACCATCACCGATGTTCAGAAAGGATTTCCTTCCATTCAATTGTCCCTGGATTCTGCAGAGGTATATCCATACCAAACGCTTTTCAATAACGGACTGTCGGGAGTTGTACCAGCAATAGCTGAATTCCCGATGTTCTATTCAAATGTTGGCCTGGTCAAAAAGAATAATTATGGTTCTTCATCACTGGCCTCATTGTTTACCGGTGACTGGATGAAAAAGAAAATGAATTTCACCGCACTGACTTTTGCAAACATTCCAGGACTAAAACTCAGCACAGAAAAATATCGGGCAGGAGAAGCCGAGGCGCTGGCGTTCCAGGCTGGTAATGATATCCTGATAAACCCCACAGACGTAGGACCTGCCATTCGCAGAATCAGAAAACTGGTGCGTAAGGAGAAATTATATGAATACCAACTGGATGCAACCGTAAAGAAAATATTGTATGCCAAATACAATGCAGGGTTAAGTCAAAAAAAGACCTTCAATACCGACAACCTCGTTGCCAAACTAAATCGCCCGGAAGCCAGAATACTTAATCAGAAACTGTATGAAGCGGCCGTTACCGTTGCCCGTGATCAGCCCGGGGTGCTTCCTGTAAAAACACTCGACAACAATCAGTTTGCCTATATCTCCGGAGAAGCAGAAAGACCCAATGATGAATTTTATCATTTCATCAGCAAATATGTAAGTACAACCTATTTTGCTCCAACCGGTCAGGAAGACCGTGTAGAATTGCTTAACACATTAGAAGATCATGACGTTATTGTTGTCGGAATATTCCCTCAAACCTCTGAAACGACCCTCGCACGTATCGATGGCATCCTGCAGCATTTACTACCATCACACACGGTGGTGATCTGTGATTTCGGAAATGAATTTTTCTTAAAAAAAGAGAACGCCTACCCCACCATCATCACCGCGTATGTCAATACAAAAGAAATGATGAAAAATGTAGCCGAGGTTATTTTCGGAGCCTTACCGGCTGACGGGATTTTACCCACCAGTTTCAATGCTAAACTTCCTGAAGGCAGTGGAGTAGCAACGCAGGTATTAAATCGCCTGAAGTGGTCTGTTCCCGAAGATGCCGGCATGAATGCAAACGTGCTTAACAAGATTGATTCAATTGCAAAGGAAGCGATTGTAAGAAAGGCAACTCCGGGTTGTCAGATCTTAGTCGCTAAAGATGGGAAAGTAGTGTATGAAAAATCCTTTGGTACACTCTCCTATGAAGACAAAACATCGGTAAGCGATCAGACCATCTATGACCTCGCTTCGCTCACCAAGGTATCAGCAACACTTCAGGTGGTGATGTTTATGTACGAAAAAGGACTGATCGATATTTACAAGAAGGCGTCTGTCTACCTGCCGGAATTAAAACATACCAACAAGAAAGACGTCACCATTGTCGATATGCTCACACATCAGGCAGGATTGGTGCCGTTTATTCCCTTATGGAATCAGACCGTTAAAGATTCTTTATTCCTTCCCTTATATTATAACCGCGAAAGAAATCCGGAATATCCTTTACAGGTTTCTCCCAATCTTTTTGCTGCCAGCACATTGCGTGATTCCGTGTGGATGTGGATTGAAAAATCCAAAATGCAGGATAAGATCCCGCGGACAGGATATACCTATCGGTACAGTGACCTCGGCTTCATGATTCTGTTGCGTCTGGCTGAACGGGTTCTCAATCAGCCGCTGGAAGATTTTCTCCAGCAAAATTTTTATGAACCACTGGGAGCTTCTACTACAGGATTCACGCCATTAAACCATTTTCAATCACAGCGCATTGCCCCCACTGAGTTTGACAAAATATACCGTAAGTCTTTAGTTCAAGGAACAGTTCACGATGAACGAGCTGCCATGATGGGTGGAGTATCCGGCCATGCTGGTTTATTCAGCACCGCTAACGATCTGGCTAAACTTGGACAAATGCTTCTTCAGAACGGATACTACGGGGGTTATCAATATTTCAAACCTGAAACCGTAGCGCGCTTTACAGCAAAACAGTATGATAAAAGTCGTAGAGGATTGGGCTGGGACAAACCCGTTCAGGGTGATTGGAGCAACAGCCCTACCTCAATCCTGGCTTCTCCCAGTACCTTTGGCCATACCGGATTCACCGGTACGTGTATGTGGATTGATCCCGAGTTTAACCTTGTATATATTTTTCTTTCCAACCGGGTTTACCCTGACCGAAATACGAAACTCATCAATTTAAATATCCGCTCAAGAATACAGGATGTGATTTATCAATCCATCTTTTCATATTGCGCCCAGGCTCAATAAAATTGAAGCCTGTTCGAAACTTACCCGCTCTAAAAGGGGTTTAACCATAAAATCATCCACCGTGGAACAGATCAAGATTGGTATTGTATGCTATCCTACATTCGGGGGTAGTGGTGTAGTGGCAACGGAGCTTGGAAAAGCCCTGGCGCAGGAAGGACACAAAGTTCATTTTATTACTTACTCGCAACCCTCCCGGCTTGATTTCCTCAATGAAAATCTATTCTATCACGAAGTTGATTTTCACACCTATCCCTTATTTGAATACCCTCCTTACGAACTCGCACTGGCCAGCAAAATGGTAAGCGTGGTAAAGAATGAGAAACTTGATCTTCTTCATGTTCACTATGCCATACCCCATGCATCTGCCGCATACATGGCCAAACAAATTCTTCAGTCGCAGGGAATTTTTGTACCCGTAGTGACAACGCTGCATGGTACGGATATTACGCTGGTCGGCAAGGATCCGTCATACGAACCAGTCGTAACGTTTAGTATCAATCAGTCTGATGGTGTTACGGCCGTGTCCAGCGATCTCAAAAAAGAAACCTATCAGTATTTTAAGATCACGAAAGACATTGAAGTCATCCCCAACTTCATCGACCTGGCTAAGTTTAAAAAACAGAAAAAGGATCACTTTAAAAAAGCGATTTGTCCGAATGACGAAGCGCTGATCGTTCACACCTCAAACTTCAGAAAAGTAAAACGCATTCCTGATGTAATTAATGTGTTCAATAACATCCGGAAAGAAATACCTGCCAAATTATTGATGATTGGTGATGGCCCTGAACGAAATCACGCAGAACAACTTTGT
This sequence comes from Ohtaekwangia sp., assembly GCA_036503775.1. GTDB lineage: Bacteria > Bacteroidota > Bacteroidia > Cytophagales > Cyclobacteriaceae > Ohtaekwangia. The sequence goes on along the minus strand of DASXWH010000040.1, from coordinate 19,654 downwards.
CGCGAGCTTAACATTTGTGATGATATCCGCTACCTGGGCAAGCTCGAAGCAGTAGAAGAAGTATTGTCTGTGGCTGATCTCTTCCTGATGCCATCCGAAAAAGAGAGTTTTGGTTTGGCAGCTCTCGAAGCTATGGCTTGTGAGGTACCGGTAATATCTACTAACACGGGTGGCCTACCAGAATTAAATATTCAGGGTGTAACCGGATTTCTCAGTGCTATAGGAGACATTGAAGATATGACCCGAAAGTCATTATTTGTGCTGGATAAAAACAACCTGCCCCGGTTTAAGGCAAATGCTCTGAACCGGGCCAAGGAATTTGATATCTCCAACATCTTACCGCTCTATGAGTCGTACTACCAGAAAATCATGCAAAAAACTGGCGCCAAAGCCTTAGCTTAGTTTTTAATAAAAGCGTAAAATTGCGTGGATTAAGACCAGATGTTGAAAGCTTTTTATGAGTAACGCCATAACACCCCGTAACACAGGAACAAAACAATTGTTCAAAAACCCGATTCTGGAAAAACTTTCCAGAACACACATTTCGGTTCCGTTAATTATCTTCTTCTTGTACGCCTCAAGCCTTCTCTATTGGAGTATAACACATACTTCACTGAGTGCGCTCACAACAACACTAATGTTCTTTTTGGGTGTGCTGGTTTTTACCTGGGTGGAGTACAATGTACACCGGCATGTTTTTCACATGAAGGTCTATACCAAATTCCGTGAGAAAATGCAGTACACCCTGCATGGTGTACACCACGAATTTCCAAAGGATAAGGACCGCCTGGCCATGCCTCCCCTGCTTAGCATAACCATTGCTACGGTTTTATTACTCCTGTTGCGCCTGATCATTGGCGATTTCGTATTCTCTTTTTTACCCGGATTTTTAGTGGGATACTCAGCCTATCTTTCTGTACATTATATGGTGCATGCCTATGCTCCGCCCAAGAACATGTTTAAGGCTCTCTGGATAAACCACAGTGTCCACCATTACAAGGATGGAGAATATGTATTCGGTGTATCCTCACCGCTCTGGGATTATATCTACGGTACAATGACAGGCGGTAAGGAGAATAGCGCTAAAGAAGAGCACAGTCATTCCCACTAACCTCCAACAAAATGATTAAAACAAAGAAGCCACCTTTCGGTGGCCTTCTTCATATGTACAGTTTAGGTAATGTCTTAAATGCGCGTTTCCTTGACAACGGGCTTTTGTGCAGCTTTTTTGGAATACGTTGGGCATAACGTAGTAAATGAACAGGATGACAGAACAACTGCCAGCACAACGAAGATTACAGTAGATTTCTTCATAGGGATTATTGTTTTAACAGAACAAAGGTAAAATCGACCATTCATCTCTCTTTTTGCTTTTTCATCGATTCCTTACATGGGTTCTTAAAGTTTTCGGAAATTAAATTTCCCGCCCGAAACAGAATGTTGAAATTCATGGTTTAGAGATTTATGCTGGGTTATAGATTCTCCAATTACACACCTCCCCCTTCCGGTTCAGGGAATGATTTTGAAAAACTGCTGAAGATTTTCATGCAACTCATCCTGATTACGTCCGGAAACGTTTCCGAGGCGCTTCAATGGCTTACCGAAGTGGATCGCCAATACGGATTAACCAATAACAAGTATGGTATGGGCGACTTCATTGAAGACCTGAAGAAAAATGGGTATATCACAGACGAAGGACCAAAAGGCGAGTTTAAACTAAAAGCCCGCACCGAACAGAAACTTCGACAGTCGGCATTGGAGGAGATTTTTGGAAAACTGAAGAAAACCAAACAAGGTGAACATAATACCTTTCACAGTGGCCGTGGCGATGAGCAAACCACGGAAAGGCGCGATTATGAATTTGGTGACACCCTGGAACAGATCTCAGTAACCGACTCCCTGCGCAATGCACAGATCAATCATGGCCTGGAGAACTTCTTTATGACAGAGGAAGACCTGGAGGTGATGGAGAGTGAATTCAAAACACAGACCTCTACGGTATTAATGATTGATATTTCGCACTCCATGATACTTTACGGGGAGGATCGGATCACGCCCGCCAAAAAAGTGGCGATGGCCCTGTCAGAACTGATCACAAAAAAATATCCCAAAGACACTTTAGACATCATTGTTTTCGGAGACGACTCCTGGCAAATTGAGATCAAAGACCTTCCTTATCTTCAGGTTGGACCTTATCACACCAACACGGTTGCTGGGTTAGAATTGGCGATGGATATTCTTCGTAAAAGAAAAAATCCCAACAAGCAGATCTTTATGATTACGGATGGGAAACCTACGTGTATCAAACAGGGCATCAAATATTATAAGAATGCTTTCGGGCTCGACCCGAAAATTCTCGCAGCTACGTTAAACCTGGCCGGACAACTCCGAAAACTAAAGATCCCTGTAACCACATTCATGATCGCGACCGATCCTTACCTGAAGTCTTTTGTGCGTGATTTCACAAAAGCCAACAATGGCAATGCTTATTATAGCAACCTCGAAGGTTTGGGAAATCTTGTTTTTGAAGACTTCAAAAACAATAAGCGCAAAAATTTATAAGCTATTCGCTACTAGTATTGAAACCACACAAGGATGAATCATCTTAACATTAAGACCCTCGGGGAATTAAAAAAAGCAGGATATGTTTCACGTTCTATCAAAACCGAACTCCGTGAGAACCTTATTCGAAAGCTAAGAAACAAGGAAAATGTTTTTGAAGGTATCTGGGGATATGAAGAAACAGTTATTCCAGATCTTGAACGGGCTATTCTAGCCGAACATGATATCAACTTGCTGGGCTTGAGAGGACAGGCGAAGACGAGGCTTGCCCGATTAATGATCAATCTGCTGGATGAATACATTCCGGTGATTGAGGGGTCTGAATTAAATGACGATCCGCTTCAGCCGCTTTCACGTTACGGGCATGATAAGCTAAAGGACCTGGGTGACTCAACTCCGGTTTCATGGCTGCACCGCCATGATCGCTACACGGAAAAACTGGCTACACCGGATGTTTCTATTGCTGATCTAGTAGGCGATGTTGATCCGATAAAAGCAGCCACTTTAAAACTCCCTTATTCAGATGAACGGGTTATTCACTTCGGGTTGATACCGCGGTCTAATCGCTGCATATTCGTTATTAATGAGCTTCCCGATTTGCAAGCCCGTATCCAGGTTGCACTGTTTAATATTTTACAGGAAGGCGACATTCAGATCAGGGGCTTTAAACTGAGACTCCCCTTGGATCTTCAATTTGTATTTACAGCAAACCCTGAAGATTATACAAACCGTGGAAGTATAGTTACACCTCTGAAAGACCGTATCGATAGTCAGATCATCACCCACTATCCAAAATCGCTTGACATTGGCAAACGCATCACACAACAGGAAGCGAGGATAAAAGAAGAGCAACGTAAGCTGGTATCTGTAAATGAAATTGCTAAAGACCTGATTGAACAGGTTGCTTTTGAAGCCCGGAAAAGTGAATATGTCGATGCCAAAAGTGGTGTCTCTGCGCGCCTTACTATTTCAGCCTATGAAAACCTCGTGGCTGCTGCTGAACGAAGATGTATTTTGAACGGAGAAAAGGCAACGCAGATCAGAATTTCTGATTTCATTGGGGTGATCCCCGCCATTACAGGTAAGGTAGAATTGGTGTATGAAGGTGAACAGGAAGGCCCCGGCATAGTAGCTCAAAACCTCATTGGTAAAGCCATCCGGTCACAGTTCGTCAACTATTTTCCGGATCCCGACAAATTCAGAAAGCAAAAAGAAAAGAGCCCGTACAAAAAAGTAGCCAACTGGTTTGGTGATGGTAATACTATTGACCTGCTGAATGACATGACACAGGCTGAATTTGAAAAAACAGTAAAATCAGTTCCCGGCCTGTCAGACCTGATCAATGATCTGCACCGCAGTCAGGATCAGAGTACCAAATTGTTTCTGATGGAATTTGCCTTACACGGACTGGCTGAGTACAGCCTGATCAGCAAACACAATCTTACAGCGGGGCTGCAGTTTAAAGATCTGCTCAGCGGCATGTTCACTCTTCCCCGGCCCAGTGAAGAAGATGAGGACGATGAACTGGCAGGTGGAAAATTTTAGTAGCTGATCGCTTTCGTCATCACCGTTGATGAAGTCACCAGAATCTGTTTCCCCTGATCTGAGTCGCGTTCAGCAACTCAAAAAGCTGGTTGCCCAGGGAGAAGGACTTACGTTGGAATTCAAACGGAAGGCTACCTATCCGGAAAAAATTCTCCGGGAGATCATCGCTTTCGCCAATACACAAGGAGGTATATTACTTATTGGTGTTAACGATGACAAAACTATTCCCGGACTGAAATATCCGGAAGATGATTCGCACGTAATAAAAGAAGCCATCAAAAAATGCAAACCTAAAATTCTTTTTGAAGAAGACTTTATTCCTGTCGGGAATTCGAAAGTAGTGATCCAGTATGTCATCCATGAGAGCGACCGTAAGCCTCATTACCTGGAAGTAAATTCAGTTAAGGAATCATACGTAAGAATTAACGATCAAAGTCTACGGGCCAGTCGTGAAATGCGGGAGGTCATCAGGCGATCACAAAACAAAAAAGATATCCGTTTCCATTTTGGTGATCATGAAAAACTTCTCTTTCAATACCTGGATGCAAATGAGAACATCACGTTACAAAAATTTATGACACTCTCCGGCTTGAAACGATTCTTCGCTTCACGGAAACTAATTCTTCTTGTACTCGCGGGCGTACTCCGATTAACACCTCATGAAAAAGGTGATTTATACTCGCTTGCGTATCGGTCGTTAAAGTAGTTGAGGAGATTGACGTTCCGAATGGGGATGTAAAGTTATCAAAAAAAATCTCTTTTGTGTACACATTGCTTTCATAACCTTTTACTTACATTTCGTCAAAGCTAGTTCAACCCTTAGTTCTTTGTGAAGCATGGCTAAATCCAAGAAGGAGAAGAAGATCTTCGTACTCGACACCTCAGTAATTATTTATGAACACAATTCAATCCTCAATTTCGATGAACACGATGTCGGCATCCCGATAACGGTTCTGGAGGAGCTTGATAATTTCAAAAAAGGAAACGATACTAAAAATTTTGAAGCCCGGGAGTTTATCCGGCTCATTGACAAACTGGCCAAGGACCAGATGTTGCAAAACTGGAATCCTATCAACGGGAAGGGCAAAGGAAACTTCAAGGTACTCATGGACACCCATAGTGCGGTTGATGCCAACAAAGTGTTCAATGAATATAAGGCCGATCACCGTATCCTGAATGCAGCGCTTCAATTACAAAAAGAAGAAAAGGGCAAGCGTGTAATACTGGTTTCAAAAGATGTTAACCTGAGGCTAAAAGCTAAATCATTGGGCCTTCAGGCCGAAGACTATACCACCGGTAAAGTCCAGAACATTTCATCACTCTACACCGGCCGGACGATCATCGAAGATGTTAATTCAGACATGATCAACCTGCTCTACGAAAAAGGATATTGCCAGCCTCATGAGCTTCTCGGAAAAATGGAGCCGGAAAAAAATCACTACTACATTCTGAAAAGCGGAAAGAAATCTGCTCTCGCTTATTTCAATCCTTTTAATGGCATGCTGGAGCATGTAGAGAAGCGTTCCGTATACGGTGTTAAACCACGGAATGCAGAACAGACCTTTGCCATTCATGCGGCCTTAAAGCCAGACATTAAATTAGTTTCTATTCAAGGTGTGGCTGGAACAGGTAAAACGCTACTGGCTTTGGCAGCAGCCCTGGAACAGAAAAAAGAATACAAACAGATCTACCTGGCCAGACCCATAGTCCCACTAAGCAACAAGGACATTGGTTATCTGCCGGGCGATATTAAATCGAAAGTAAATCCTTACATGGAGCCGCTTTGGGACAACCTGAAATTCATTCAGAATCAGTACAGCGAAACCGATAAGGAGTACTCGAAGATTACTGAAATGGTTAATCAGGAAAAGCTGGTGATTACACCCTTAGCCTACATCAGGGGAAGAAGCCTTTCTAACATCTGCTTTATCGTAGATGAAGCGCAAAACCTGACGCCTCATGAAGTGAAAACAATTATCACGCGTGCGGGTGAGAACACGAAGATCATTTTCACAGGAGACATCTATCAGATCGACACGCCATACCTGGATTCACAGAGTAATGGATTGTCTACATTGATCGATCGTCTTAAGGATCATGAGTTGTATGCGCACGTAACGCTTGAAAAAGGCGAGCGATCAGAACTGGCCAATCTGGCTAATGAACTGATGTGATTTCCGTTAAACCAAAATAAGAAAACAGCGGAGACAGCCCATCCCATTTTTGGATTACAGGTAGAAAAAAGCCCTAAATCTGATTGATTTAGGGCTTTTTTGCCTTTGGCCTGCATTTGGCAGTAGGGTAGTAAAAAACTGATTTCTGTCCTATGATACTGAAATTCATCTTCCAGCAACTGTCGTTGAAAAAGCAGGTTTCTATGCTTAAGCGAAGAGGTATTATGCTGGGAACCAGAATCAAGAACGGCCGTAAAATTCACATCTACATGCTGCGTGACCTTTTTGCAGAAGTACTGTATAAAAATGATAATGCTGAAGATACACCGGAGAGCCTGAACTTACTCCGGGGGTTGAACAATCTTAACGAGTATCTTGAAAGAGAATTTAAAACCAGTTTCTAAAGACTGGTTTTTATTTTTTAGAAAGGACCTTCAACATTGTCTCACCAATTTCAGCCGGTGATTCAACAACGCTGATACCACACTCACGCATGATCTTCATTTTGGCTGCGGCAGTGTCATCTGCACCACCGATGATGGCACCGGCATGCCCCATTCTGCGTCCGGGAGGAGCTGTCTGGCCGGCAATAAATCCAACGACAGGTTTCTTATTTCCGTTTTCTTTGATCCAGCGTGCAGCTACCGGTTCATAGTTACCACCGATCTCACCAATCATTACAATCGCATCCGTTTCGGGGTCATTCATCAAAAGTTCAACAGCGTTTTTAGTAGGCGTTCCAATGATTGGATCACCACCGATACCAATAGCCGTAGATATGCCAAGTCCGGCCTTTACGATCTGATCAGCTGCTTCATAGGTAAGCGTTCCTGATTTTGAAACGATACCTACTCTGCCTTTTTTGAAAACAAAACCAGGCATTATACCCACTTTCGCTTCACCCGGTGTAATAACACCAGGGCAGTTTGGACCGATGAGTGTCACACCTTTATTCTGAATGTATTTCTTGGCCACCATCATATCCTTAACCGGAATACCTTCGGTGATCGTGATAACAACTTTAATACCTGCATCGGCTGCTTCCATGATGGCATCTGCTGCAAATGCGGGAGGAACAAAGATGATCGAAACATCTGCACCCGTTTTCTCAACAGCTTCTTTTACGGTGTTAAATACCGGGCGGCCTAAATGCTCTGTTCCACCTTTCGCTGGTGTTACTCCGCCAACCACGTTGGTTCCGTACTCAATCATTTGTCCGGCATGGAAAGTGCCCTCAGAACCGGTAAAGCCCTGAACAATTATTCTTGAATTTTTATTAACCAGTACGCTCATGGTATTTGCTTTTTGAGAAGCACAAAAATAGGATAATAAACTGTTTGGCCAAATGGCGTTAAACACAAAGAGCTGCCTATTCAGCAGCTCTCTGTTGTAAAATTGTATTCCTTACTCTTTGGGAGCCAACAGTCCGTTGCGTGAGAGAAAATCATTATACTTTTCTACGTAGTAGGGTACATCCGGCTCAAGAAGAATAGCCTTGCGATGGGCTGTCGCTGCATCAATAAGAAGGCCGTTCTCTTCATAAAATCCAGCCAGGTAAAGCATATTCAATGCATTTGGGTCACTGACTTGTGTTGCTATTTCGCCCAGCAGATTTTTGATTCTTTCCTTATCCGCTTTTGAAGCTCTTTTCAAAGCATACTTTTCAGATGCTTTGCCTGCATCATTCTTGGGGGTGATGATCAAGTTTATGTTGTCCTCATTTGTAAACCGGCTGTCAGCCAGGTTTATTTTCAAGAAGCTGTCTTTTGTTTCAGCCCGAAACAATTCGTCATCGAACAAACTGTTTATGGTAATAATGTATGGACCAGGTGCCTGTTGCGTATCCCAGTTCAGAATAATTTCATCATTGTAAATAACCTGCTGTTGATTTTGACTTGCCGGAGCATATATGTGTACTTGCTTCAGACCACGGTGGACAGCTCCGGTTGCTGCCAGGTTATTTTTCTTCGTAGCATTCGAACTCAGAATAAAGTCAGTGTACTTGTTCAATACACTTGATCCTCCACTGACCTTTGCCGCCAGTGCATCAACTTTATACTTTCCGGCTTCTTTCACTTCGAGCGGTTTGCCGCTAACGTGAACTAGGCCTACGTAGGCATTTTCAGAGACCTTTAATTCATCCGGTGATTTCAGGCTTGTACCTACCTTAACAGCCTGCCAGCCTCCGGAGGTTTTGACTTCATTCTTGCCTTTATTGACAAGTACTTTAAAAGCATAATCCTGCGCATATCCACCGACAAAAGCGAATAGCATGAGAGAGAGAACCAACTTCGTTTTCATGACAATTAGGGTTTTTTAGAAAAGACAAAATTAAGACAATCTATACGCAAAAATGAAGCCGCAGAAAAGCGGCTCCATATTTATGTAGGTAATTCCTCGATTATCGCTTCATTCCGTGACGGATGAGGAAATCATCGTAAGCTTCTTTATAAGACGGAACATCCGGTGCCAGACGAATAGCTTCTTCATAAGCAGCTACCGCATCGATAAAAAGATGATTTTCCTCGTAGAAACCAGCCAGAATAAATTTATTCAGTGCGGTTTGCTCAGACACTTCTCCCATGATTTCACCCAGGGATACTTTTATCTTGTCTTGTTCTGCCGGAGATAACTTTTTAATAAGTTTCTCGGCTGATTTTTTGGAAGGATCACTCTTCGCATATACTTCCACCAAGACGGCATTTTCAGCGGCAAATTTGGGATCGGTCAGATCAACCTTCAGCATCGCTTCAGGTGTTTCTACTTTCGCGAGTTCTTCACCGAACATATTGTTTATGACAACAACATAAGGTCCTTCAACCTTGCTGCTTTCCCAGGAGATTACAGCTGCTGTGTTATAAATACCAGAGTGTTGATTCTCGGGAAGCATGATCTGAATCGCTGCCGCATCACCACGGTGAACAGCTCCCGTAGCACTAAGGCGGTTCTTCTTCGCTTCAGCCGAATTACTGCTCAGGATAAAATCGGTATACTTATTCAGAACACTGTTACCTCCATTTACTCTGGCAGCCAGATCATCTACTTTATAATTTCCAGGTTGTTTTACCTCCAGGGGCTTGCCTGTTTTATGTACAAGGCCTATGTAGCAGTTGTCTGATAGCTTCAATTCATCTCCTGACTTTAAGGTTGCACCCGTCTTAACGGGTTGCCAGCTGTCGCCAATTTTTATTTCGTTAACACCCTTGTTTGCCAGCACCTTGAATGCATAATCCTGGCAAAATGCTCCAGAAGTTAACATACAAATGACAATTAAGAGGGTCAGCTTTCTTGTTTTCATCCTAGTATATGCGTTAAAATCAAAATTAAGCACTTTTTGGCAGTTTTTAATCTGTTAATACCTGTTTGCTTTTCTTGGTAAACCAGCCTTTTCGTTTAATTGCCATGTAGAGGCGTTTTACAACATTCAGGTACAATTCAAAACATGTACCAACTAAAGCAATGGCCGCTAATGAATACGTCAAATTAAGCTTAAAGTTGAACCAATCCAGAACATACATCATAAGCCATGTGCAAATAACTATTTGAACAAGCTGAATCAACAAACTTAAACCATCAAACCAATGTGGGATTTTCTCGGTGATGAAAAAGAAAAGAATCACGTTCAGGAAACACAAAATAAACGCAATTGCGATCTGTTGCCATTCTTCCAACTCATTAACATAATCTTCATTAAGGATCATGGATATGATATTAGCGTGCAAAACAATTCCATACATATCAGGCCTTGTTTTACCTGCAAATTTCTTGTTCAGCGGAGTTATAAATTTATCATCCCAGGAAGTGTCGTCCATATCCTGCCCCATGAATCCAAAGAGCACAATTTTATCCCGAATCATCTCTGGTTCAAATGACGTTGGGTCTAATGCCTGATACGTTTCTAAATACGTATACCTATTAGCGAACTCTTTAGCCGAGGCTTCATAAACGTCAGGAACATTTCCACGAAAATTAATTACCTCAGAACGTTTTCCTCTGGCCAGAAACCTGCTTGTTTTCAGAGAATCGTAAAGCATAGCAATCCTTGTGGAAAAGGCATACTCGGTGCTTCCATCCTCTAACCTCATAGCAGGATTAAATCTTCGGCATGTCTTCAGATCTTCCTGGTGGTCAGCACCGGTCTCAAGACTTGCATAACCTTCATTTGCTGTACCCCGGATTATCTCATCTGTGTGCTCTAATGAATCATACTTATCGATATCACCGTATTGTTTTACAAGCTTCTCCGATTGTAGTAATTTGGTGACCATCACCACATTTCCTGCATCCTGAATAGCTGTACCCAAAATCAAATTACTCAACGTATCATACGCCAGCGGGCAATTAAAACTATCAGTTTTACCATCCCTGCAGTTGAAAAAAATATCTATACCAATGACTTTAGGTTTAAACTGACTGATCACTCGGATTTGTTGTGCTACCTCGGCCCGAGACAAATAACCTGTATTTACTATAACAATATTTGTATCAACCGGTGGGATCTCAACACGCAATTGAGAAAAGGTGATATCTGTAATTTCCATATCTCCCAAGGACTGCCCTAGGGGGTCGAACACATTGAGGACATTGAGCTGTGATACCTCACGGATACCAATAAGAACGCCAAACACAAAGAATGTAGCAATGACGCTATCAACAAGCAGTCTCTTCATTTGTTAGGGGTAATATGGTAAATTTAGAAATTTAGAAGCGTTTTCCTAAATACTCCCATGGCGCTGAAGACACGATTTACTATAGACTACTACCAGGAAGGCATTCTCCAAAACAATCGTGTTGTACTGGCACAGGCTATTACGCTCATCGAAAGTACACTACCGGCAGATCAAACGTTGGCAGGCGAACTGCTTGATCGCGTCCTCAACCAAACCGGAAAATCAATTCGCATTGGCATCACCGGGGTACCCGGAGCAGGCAAAAGCACCTTCATTGAAAGTTTGGGAAATCAGGTGGCTGAAGCGGATAAAAAACTGGCGATACTCACAATTGATCCCAGCAGTCAACTGACCAGGGGCAGCATCCTCGGAGATAAAACACGTATGGAAACGTTATCCAAAAATTCGAACGTGTTCATCCGGCCTACAGCTTCCGGCAATACATTAGGTGGTGTTGGCAGTCGGACACGTGAAGCGATTTTACTCTGCGAAGCCGCTGGCTATTCAATTATCATCATAGAAACTGTTGGTGTCGGCCAATCAGAAGTGGCGATCAAAAAGATGGTAGATTTTTTCTTACTGCTGATGCTTGCTGGTGCAGGAGATGAACTGCAGGGTATTAAGAAGGGGATCATGGAGATGGCGGATGCCGTAGTGATCACCAAGGCCGATGGTGATAACATCAAACAAGCTACACAGGCACAGGCTGATTATAGTCATGCCCTTCATCTCTTTGCGGCAGGTGAATCCGGCTGGCAACCTAAAGTACTTACTTCATCGGCATTAACCGGGAAAGGCATTATGGAAATATGGCAGATGATAGAAGGCTATGTTCACCAGACAAAAACATCCGGGTTCTTTGACCAGAACAGAGTCAGGCAAAACATCAGCTGGTTTCATGAACACTTCGATCAACTGTTAAGAACCGAAATCATGGAGCATAACCAGATGCAAAAAAAGATACAGGCACTGACCACCGAAATTCAGCATGGGAATATCTCATCCTATACCGCTGCGCAGCAACTGCTTAATGAATACCATCAGGTAAACCGTGGTAGTAATTCCTGAAAGTAAAAGGATTCATTCAATTCTTCTTCCTGACCTTTTGCATTGACCTTTTTATAGTGATACGATTTTTCAATCACTTCGCCACGCGAAAACAGCAATGGCTTTTTAAACAACGGGCCATCATACACCCATGTATGAAATTCACCACGCTCGCCACAAGGATCGACCTCTTCTGGTAATTGAAGAACAAAATCCTGATCGATCACCTTCCCTAATTGTTCTTTAGAGAAGAACCGTGTATGGGCTGAACAAACAACTGTTTTGAACCCTGCATGAATAAAATCGTGGATCAAAACAGCCGTATCAATTTTCCATAATGGATAGAAACTTTGGATAGGAAAATCGCTTAATAATTTCTCACGATATGCTCGCAGGTCTTCCAGAAAAATATCTCCGAATACAATTCCCGATGTTTGATCTCTGACGCACTGCTGATAGAACGAACGCATGGCTTGTTCATAGGCGTGATGATCTTCCGAACGTTGAACGTATATTTTATGCAAGGGAATTCCCAGTGAATTCGCCTGGTAATCGATGAGATCTTCCCGGACACCATGCAACCCTACCCTTCCGGTTTCCCGGTTGATCACTGTGTGCAGGCTCACCACGGTATATTCACCGGAGAGAAGGATCTTATAAAGAGCAAAAGCGGAGTCTTTACCTCCGCTCCAGCTTATTGTTACTTTCTTTTTTGAATCCATACGGACAATGTCTGCACCCACTCTTACAACAATAACCACGTTTCAGGTGAAAGGCCTCGGTAAAAACCATGAGGCCGTTCTCCATATAATACATCACTTCATCTGGTTTGTTTTTCTTTGTCATTACTTGCGAAATGCAAATCCATTCGGGCCGCGACCTGCGGAAAAATGATCCACTGCAGTTCCGGAAGTATTATACCGGTAAACCTCACCATTACCCACAAAGGCCTTGCTATCCGCGAGATACAGCATGTCGGTTTCCGGATCAATACCAATTCCATAAAAAGAGGTAACAGCAGCTTCTGTTATCAGCGCTGCAGAAGGTCCTTCTGTAGCGGTTGTGCTTAACGTATATACCGATTTTCCTTTCGCAAAAAAGATCTGATTACCAGCTTTATTGATCACCGCTTTTGCCATCACGTTCATATTCAACTCTATTGTTTTGGTGACACTGTTCGATACTGCATCATCACTTTCTGCCGGGTTTAACCGGACCAGCTTACCATCGTTGAGCGGATTCCACTCTTCATCCATACCTCCGCCACAAATAACCCACAACTGATTTTCAGCATCAACAACAAATGCACCCGGGCCGTTACCTACTTCAATGGTCTTGATCACTTCCTCTTCTTCCGGGTCGATTACCGATACCGTATTTGATGAACTATTGGATACATACAATTCACCTTCATGCTCAATTATGTTTTCAGCACCATCGTCAGTGGTGATGGTTTCTATTACCTCCTGTGATTCCAGGTCTATAATTGCCACATGCCCCGGATCAACATAACTCACCCACTCTGTAAGGTACCCTTTACCTTTATAGGTGATAAAATACCGTGGCATCGCCAGATCAGACAAGGTATACACCGATTCGAACGTGTTCACATTAACGACTTCCATTTTATTACTGTTGTTCACCACGATAAACCCCAGATCTTTGTCGATCGTCATTGACTGAACAACATCACCCAGAGCTCTTTCATCATTTGACAAACCAAAAATATCCTGGGTAACAATGCCCGAAGTAGTATTCACGTGACTGACTGTACCATCTGCATCGAGGAAATTTCCTTCATTTACAACAAATACGCCTTTTTCATACTCGCCTTTTGGACCACTATCATTGTCTTCACAAGCGACAGTCGTTAACAAAATTACACCCAGCACAAGCCGGATAACAAAACCGATTTTTTTCATAACCTTCATTGATCGTTAAAATTTAGTAAGAGACTTAAAGAATAATTTCTGCCGGGCATTGCCCTGTTTTTGAGATTCTCGTAATACGCATCGAGAATGTTATTCACTTCCGCGTTGATGGATATGGAGAATTTTCGTGACTGTATTGTTTTACCAATGGAAGCATCCAGAAGACCGTAAGGGTCCAGGGACTCCTGATTATCAAGTTGTGTGTACCGAAGCCCGGTGATATTTAACCGTGAATCAAATCGCCACAGATCGCGAATAACAGAAAACGAAACGCGCCCGGAATGAACCGGCACGTATGCCAGTTGTTTATCGACAATAGATTGATCAAGTTCGTTTAATCCTTTCTGGTTGATGGACCGCGTGTAGCTGTAAATCACATTTCCTTTAAACACATAAGCAGACGCTGCAAGGGTTGCTTTCGCATTCAATTCAATTCCGTGAATGTTAACTTTCTGTAAGTTGGATGGCACCCACACATCATCGTCATTCATCCGCCACACAATCATCTGATCAGCCCATGTGCGGTACATACCCAGATCAACCGTATGCTGCCAGGTACCTTTTGACCTGAACCATTGTACTCCCCCCTCGACAGTGATAGCATCTTCAGGCTTGACCGATGGAACATATCCGGTCAGCCAGTACCGGTCGTTGAGTGTAGGCACACGGAATCCGCGCGCGGCCTGTCCACGAACGGTTAACTTGTTGCTTGCTGTGTTGACAACATATACTTCCGTTCCCAGGGTTGGCGCGAAGGGTGCATGCTCACCATTGTAAAAAGATTGTCTGACATTCAGGTTAATGATCCAGTTGGTATGAATCATCTGTTTTACGGAAGCAAAAACATCGCCCCGATTGTCCGTTACATCATTTGCAAAATTTTCAGATGACGCAGCAAAGTGAGAGAAGCTTCCTCCGTAACGAAAAGCTGTTCGCTGGCCTACGCTTACATCCATAGTAGCCAATGTTGTGAGTTGCTGAGAGGTTGTGTTACTGGTAGCATCATCATAGTAATCCTGGTCGCTGTTCGCATATGCTGTAGTGATGGATACAATACCAAGTCGTGAATTATTCTGATACTTTAGTCCCAGGCGAAGATCCTTATCCCGAAGCGTTTCATTTCCCTGATCATTAGTCACTGCCGGTTGAATCTCGCGGAAATTGTAGGTATACATTCCATCCAGCGAGATCTGTTGTGTTTGAGAAATTTTGAAATGAACCTGCTGATTAAAACCATAATTCAACACTGCGGCATGATTCTGTTCTTTTGAATAACCAACAGCTTTGGACGTATAGGGAAAATTATTTTCGATAGAAGCACGGTAAAGTTTCGTACGGAATTCCCACCGATTATTACCATACGTAGTTTTAACGCCCATATTCCATTTACCAAAGCTGCCGGCTTCCTGGAAGAGGGTAGCGTTGACTCCTGTATTGAAACGTGCAGGGCTTTGCCCCAGCATAATACTTCCGCCAATGGCATCTGTGCCGTACAATGCACTGGCTGTCCCATAGCGTATAGAAATTTCGTCCATCAGAAAAAGTGGGATCAACGAAAAATCAGTTTGCCCCAATGTCGGTGAATTGATATTGATTCCATTCCATAACACAGCGGTTTGCGAAGCTGTGGTGCCGCGCATGGTTATAGAGGAGAGCTGACTGTTGCCGTACGTTTTTAAATAGAGAGATGTCTCATCAATCAGTTTATCAGAAAGTGTTTCAACGGATTCACCTGTCTTAATCTGTTCAATTTTTGATCCGGTTGAAAAGGAAGTAAACGGAATACCATATACACGCACCTCGTCCAGGTAGGTAGTATCTGCTACCTGCGCAAAGGTTGTTGCATACAGCAGGCATAAGCCTGTAAGAAAAACAATACGTGCCATTAACTTTGAATCAAATCGAACGAGTCAATTTCAATTCAAAGCCTGCGCTAAAAAGTGATGTGTAGAGGTCAGTGCAACCATGCACGAGAACTACATCGTCAGCCTTTCACCCGAAAGCTTTGAGTTATTACGGATTACATGGCAGGTCTCCTGGCTTTCCCTTGCTTTACCTGCCTTCTCGTCCCGATACATCGGAGCAATGGCATGGAGTGTAAAGCATCCTGTTAAACAGGTAAGGGATTACAGTTGCGGGGACAGCTCCGGATTTATTCCAACCTAAATCGGACCGGTATTCCCTTTTAATCTTCTGATGCTGTGAACAGCAGAAGAACCGCGAATCCGGTGCGAACTTAATTAAATTATTAACATTGCACCCATGAACAGGCTAATCATTTTTATTTTCTGCGTTTCTTTTGTGGGATGCCAAAAGTCATCACCGGTTTCGGAAGTCATTGAAAAACCAGATACGCTTACGCACATCCGTTATGCTACAGGATTCAATGTGCGCTATGATCAGGATGTCAAATGGATTGAAGTACCTGCTCCTTTTCAGGGAGCCACATCCGGATTCAAATATCTCCTGGTACCTAATGGTGTTGCTGTACCTTCTCATGATGCTGATGTTCGGGTGATCACCATTCCACTTACTTCTATTGTATGTACATCCACAACACACATTCCCTTGCTCGACTACCTGGGCGAGACTGATAAACTCACCGGTTTCCCCACAACCGATTATATCAGTTCTGAAAAAATGCGAATGCGCGTTGAAGAAGGAAAGGTCACTGAACTGGGCATTGACAAAGGATTAAACCTCGAGCGCCTCGCTGTACTTAAACCCGGAATGGTTATGGGATACACCACAAGCAATGATTTCGGTCAGTTTAAAAAAGTAGAAGAACTTGGCGTGCCGGTAGTGATCAATGCAGAATACCTGGAGAAACATCCACTGGGTCGTGCTGAGTGGATCAAGTTCATGGCGCTTTTCTTTAATAAAGAACGTGAAGCAGATTCTGTTTTTTCAATCATTGAAAAGAACTACAATCAAACCAAATCAATAGCCGCTGCTGCCAAAGACAGACCCACGGTATTAAGCGGGATTGTTTACGGAAGTGCCTGGTTTATGCCTGGAGGAAAAAATTATGCAGCTACACTGCTGCGCGATGCCAACTGTCATTACCTGTGGGAAGATGATCCAACGAACGGATTCCTCGAATTAAGTTTTGAATCCGTATATCAGAAAGCACATGAAGCTGCTTTCTGGATCGGTGTTGGCTCTTTCACCACGTTGAATGAAATTAAACTGGCTGATGAGCGCTATTCAAAGTTCAAACCCTTTCAGCAAAAACAGGTTTACAACTATGATGCACGCCAGGGCGCAAAAGGCGGCAGCGAATATATGGAATTAGGATACCTTCGGCCTGACATCATTCTCAATGACCTGGTATTGATCGCACATCCTGAACTAAAGGATTCCCTGTCCGAAAAGAACCTCTATTTTCACAGAGTCCTCCCTGATTAAGGTTGCGTTCATCACGACTTATTTTTTAAGCGGACATCCCAGCAGACCTTGAACTATCAAGTCTTAACAAAAAAGAAGATTTAGATAGGCATTGCGTGATAAGCGGCCACTATAATGGCAGGTTATTTGTTCCTCTTCAGGAAACCCACGTACCATGAAAATCTGTATTCATCTCCTGATTGCCATTACTCTATTCACTTCTTCCTGCTCCTATCAATATGCTACCGTAAGCAGTAACGGGAACCAAGCGGATAATTCGGGCTTTGTGACCGAGAATGATTCGGTAAGGATCACCTACAAATTTACCGGAAGCCATTGCCCGATCCTGATTTCCATTTACAATAAATCCGATAAGCCACTTTACATCGATTGGAAAAAGTCAGCGGTTATTGTTGATGCTAAAAGTTACAGCTACTGGCGTGATGAAGCTACGTTTGATGCTGAGAGCAGAAGCAGCCAGGTAAGATGGAATGATGTATTTGCCACGACTACCACTACCACCACTACAACCGGAACCATAACACGTCCGGAGTCCATCATATTCATTCCGCCTCATGCCGGAAAAGACGCATCGATGATTTCTATAAAAACGGAGCCTTTCAAATTCGACCCGAATCACGCGGTAGAGAAAACCAGATTAAAAACACCTTCGGCTAATTACCTGGCCACCATCCGTTATTTCGATGAAGAGCATACACCCTTCCGATATCGAAGTTACATCACCCTGTCATTTGATGACTCGTTCAAAAACAGTTTTGCCTTTGAAGATGAGTTCTGGGTCAGTGAGGTTATTCAGACCAGTGCATCACCAAAGGCCATACCCGACAAAGGCATGGCAGCTAACACATTCCATATAGGGTATTTCCCTACAAACTAAATTAAGGTTGTGAGGTGCTATGCGGTGATTTCCTCGGTTACAACGGGAAGTCCCGCCTGCACCATCGCTCCGAATCCACCATACACGTTGGTTAGATTGGTGAAGCCATGGTTACGCATAATTGAGATAGCCGTCATGGAACGATAGCCTCCTCCACAATGCACGATGTAGGAATTATTCTTATCCAGTGCTTTAAAATTATCTGTAAAGTCAGCCAGGGGCAGAAAGGTTGCATTCTTCAGGTGACTGACATTCCATTCACCAGGCTTTCGTACATCCAGTACTTCAGCTCCTTTTTCAATCTCTGCCTTCAGCGCTTCCGCTGTTATGGATCTTACCGTTTCAAGTTTACCATCATAGGCATTCACGCCTCCCTTCAGGAAGCCTTCAATATTTTCATAACCGACACGCGCCAACCGAAGAGCTGTTTCGCTTTCTTTCCCTTCATCAACGATCAGCACCAGTTTCTTCCGGATGTCTATTAACGTTCCTACCCACACTGCAAACTGTCCGTTAAGTCCGATATTAATAGAACCGGGAACAAAACCTTTTTCAAAATTATCCGCAGTACGAGTATCGAGGATCGTGGCACCTGCAGTAACTGCCTTTTTAAAAGCCTCAAGCGAAAGTGGTTTTGTATTTTGTTTAATCACTTCTTCAATCGGCTCATACCCTACGCGATTGATACGTGCATCTTCAAAGAAATACTGAGGAGGTGGAAGGATGCCTTCAGTTACTTTCGCAATAAACTGCTCCCGGTTCATGGGCTGAAGGGCATAGTTGAATTTCTTCTGTTCACCTATCGTAGAGAATGTTTCCTTTCCAATATTTTTTCCGCAGGCAGAACCCGGGCCATGGGCCGGATAAACAATCACATCATCGGGAAGTGTTTTAATTTTCTTCGTCAGTGAATCGTACATCATGCTCGCCAGTTCTTCACTGGTCATTTTACCATCAAGCAGGTCAGGCCGGCCAACATCACCTACAAACAATGTGTCACCCGTAAACACAGCATGTTCTTTTCCCTGTTCGTCCAGCAAAAGATAGCAGGAAGATTCAGGCGTATGCCCCGGAGTGTGAAGCACTTTGATAGACACTTTTCCCAAGCTGAATACCTCACCATCTTTGGCATTATGAACCGCATAGGAAGTCTCGGCTTGTGGGCCGTAAACGATAGGTGCATTTACCTTGCGGGAAAGATCAATATGGCCGGAGACAAAATCGGCATGAAAGTGCGTTTCAAAAATGTATTTGATAACGGTTCCGCGCTTTTTCGTCAGTTCAATATAGGGTTCCGTTTCCCGTAAGGGATCAATGATTGCTGCCTCGCCCTCTGATTCAATGTAATAAGCGGCTTCTGCGAGACAGTTTGTGTAAAGTTGTTCGATGTACATTCCTTTATTCATTTAATGGTTATCCATTAATCATTAGTAGTTAATC